>CAZNMP010000256.1:0-5177 GCA_964573875.1 uncultured Planctomycetaceae bacterium
GGCTCGTATTAAGGGCAACGGGAATTTAACCCCGGAATACGGCGGCGCGATCCGGATTATCAATTTCGTCCATTCGTTCTATCGATATCTTCCGCCGAAAAAGTATTTTGCCGCCCATCCGGACTGGTACTCGGAAATCGAGGGCAAACGCAAGCACGAAAACGCTCAGCTTTGCCTCACCAACGAAGAGATGATCCGGGAGTTGATTAAGAATGTCTTGGAAACGCTGCGCAAAAATCCCGACGCCAAGATGATCGACATTTCTCAGAACGATTGGCTCGAATTTTGCACCTGCAAGAAATGCAAGGCGATTGACGACGCGGAAGGAAGCCACGCGGGCACGCTCGTTTCGATGCTCAACAAAGTCGCCGAGGCGGTCGAAAAAGAGTTCCCAGATGTGCTGGTCGAATCGCTGGCGTATCAGTATACACGCAAACCGCCCAAAGCCATCAAACCGCGCGACAACGTTTTGATTCGCCTTTGTACTATTGAATGTTCCTTTATCCAGCCGCTCGACGGCGAGCAGAACCGCGAATTCGCGGCAGATATCGAGGGTTGGAGCAAGCTTGCCAAACACCTGTTCATCTGGGATTATACGACGAACTACAACGATTATCTGGGGCCGCATCCCAATCTGCGCGTGCTCGCGCCGAACGTTCGCTATTTCATTAAGCACGGCGCCATCGGCCTTTTTGAAGAGGGCGAGGGCGACGATTTCTGCGAACTGAAAAACTGGCTGCTCATGCGCGTCATGTGGGAGCCGAATCTTGATGCCGAGAAGCTGATCGACGAGTTCCTGCGCGGCTACTACGGCGAAGCGGTCGCCCCGCTCATCAAGCAGTATTGGGACATCCTAATCGCGCAGGCGGAAAAGGAGAAAATCTATCTCGGTTGCTTTGTCATGAACTCGGCGAAATGGATTGACATCGCTGTTCTTAATCAAGTCACAGAAATCATGAATAAGGCGGTCGAGACTGCGACGAAAGTCTACGGTCCCGATTCCAGCGAGTTGCGACGATTACAGAAGTCGAAGATGGGCGTCGACCATGTCTGGATCAGCCGATACTATTCGCTGCACAGCGCAGCACGCGCCAAGAATTTGCCGTTCCTCGGGCCGAAAGACCCCGTCAAAGCGACGGAGGAGTTCGCAGAGCTATGCAAACGATTCAAAACCAGTGCGGCGGTTATTTCGCAGGAAGGGAATCTCCGACTGTATCTGGAAGGTCTGAAAGCGGGATTCCTTAATCCGCCGGCTATTTGCAAGAACACCCCGGAAGGCGGCTGGGTTGTTTTCGACGCCCTGTCGTTCAATAACGTCCAAGACGCGGCGATGATCGTCGACGACACGAAAGGTTGGAACGGCAAAAGCGTCCGCATGGGAACGAAGGTGGACTGGAGTACCAACTATACCTTGCCAGTTTGCGGGAAGTTCCGCATTCTCGCCTCGCTGCGCTGCGAAGGACAAATCAAGGAAGGCCGGGTCGGCTCGTGGGGCGTCTACAACGCGCAGGGCAAGAAAGACCTCAAGAGCATGACGCTCGACCGGAAGGATTTTACGACTGCGGACGGCTCGTTCGACAAAGAATACCGCTGGATTGACCTGGGCGTCATCGACTTCGTGCCCGGCGCGTACGTCTGGTTCGCCCACGGACACGATCCCAAGTTGGACGCAATCTTTGTCGACCGCGTCGTACTCATTGAAACCAAGTAATCCGATGGATTATGAACCACAAACGAAATGTTAAGCCATCCATGACTATCTACCGCCACTATGTTTCAGCGTTCTGTCTTCCCGCCGCAATCATTGTGGGTTGTCTGATGATGTCGTCGTGCATTGCGATGGCCGCAGCCAGTGATTGTCGCTTGGGTACAGCCGCCGTCAAGATTACTCCGCCGATCGGCACTCCGATGGCCGGCTACTACGGCGAACGAAAGAGTCTAGGCGTCCTTGACGACCTTTATGCTAAAGCCGTGGTGTTCGACGACGGCAAAACCAAGGTCGCCATGGTTGTCTGCGATCTGGTCGGTCTGCCACGAGCGGTGGTCGTCGAGGCTCGACGGATTGTCAAAGAGAAAACGGGCATTTCCACCGACAATATAATGATTTCGGTCACCCACACGCACACCGGTCCCGTGATTCTCGGCGACTCGAAAATAGACACCCTTGTCGCCGGCAACAGCAAGCTTTGCCAAGAATACGTTCAACAATTACCGAAGTGGATCGCCCAAGCCGTGCAAGAGGCTGTCGGTCGGTTGACCGTAGTGCGTGTCTTTTACGGTTGTCAGAATGAGCCAAGCCTGTCTTTCATTCGACGTTTTTGGATGAAAGACGGGTCGGTCGGATGGAACCCAGGCAAACTGAATCCCAATATCATCAGGCCCATCGGAGAGATCGACCCACAAGTCAATATTGTTTATGCCGAGACGGTCGGCACGAATTCAAAGTCCATGCCCGACAAAATGGCGACGGATGGCAGTCACCACACGGAGGCATTCGACCAAAAGCCGCTTTTGACCTACGTCAACTTCGCCAACCATCTCGACACCACGGGCGGCGCGCTTGTCTCGGCCGATTTTCCAGGCACGCTTGCCCAGCGACTCGCCGACTATATGGGGCCCAAGATGCTAACGATTTTTGCGAACGGCACATGCGGAAACATCAACCATTTCGACGTGAATTGGGCCGCGCCGCAAACAAGCCCCGAGGAAGCCAAACGCATCGGCACGATCCTTGCCGCGGCCGTGTTGAAAACTTATTCGCATTTGACCGCCGTCGAAGATGCGACGTTGCGCGTTCGTCGCGAAGTGCTTTTGCTGCCGTTGGCCAAGTTCACAGACGACGAACTCTGCGAAGCTCGCGACATTGTTGCCAAAAATGGCGGCAACAAGCCATTTCTGGCACAAGTCAAGGCTTACCGGATCGTCGACGTCGCCGCACGCGAGGGAAAGCCGATCGAAGTGGATGTTCAAGTGTTCGCACTGGGTTCGCAAATCGCGTGGGTCGCATTGCCGGACGAGCCTTTCGTGGAACTCGGAATGAACATCAAGTCCGTCTCGCCATTTCGGCAAACGAACGTCATCGAGTTGGCCAACAGTTACGGTTCCTATATTCCACACCGCTCTGCATTCGCGGAAGGCCAGTATGAAGTGGTCAACACCCGCTATGCCGAAGGCGCCGGAGATCTATTGGTCGCGACGGCCGCACGGCTGTTGGGTGAACTTCATCGGGATGCTGCTGGAAAAGCGGCAGGAAATTCCACAGGCGTGAGATAGGTATTCGCGAAATCACTAGTTCCATGTTGGAGTATGAAATGCGAAAGATATTTGGATTATTGCAGGCGCTGTTAGCAACGTTGCTGCTATGCAGTCTGCTTGTTTCCATCGGTTGGGCACAGCCCCGGAAAACTTTGAATCTTGACGGGACTTGGGATTTCGCCACCGATCTCGATAGCCGGGGAGAGATGGAGAAATGGTTCCAGCCTGGCGCGAAGCTACCAGCCATGCCGTTGCCGGGTTATGCTCCGGAAGCCAACGGCAAAATCCGAGTCCCCGGCATCTGGGACAACCAAGGCTATGGCACAGCGACCGACAAGGTGCATCACAATTTCGTGGGAAAGGGCTGGTACAAGCGGCAGATCGAGATTCCGCGCGATTGGGCGGGACGCCGCGTGTTCCTCGTCATCACCGGCGTCAACCGCTATGCCAAAGTGTGGATCGACGATCAATTGTTGGGCGAACACGTCGGATGTCTATCGATTCAGGAATTCGAGCTTACCAAACACGTTGCTCCTGGCAAGACGGCGACGATTACGATTCAAGTCGATTCCAGGCAGCGGTGGGAGGTCGACTCGATATACGGCTGTTCCTCGCTTAACGACTACATGGACGTTGCCTGGGGCGGCATTTGGGGACACGTGTTTCTTGAAGCCAGAACGGATTGCTGGTTGAGCGATCTTTTCGTGCAGCCGAACGTGTCCGAATCGAGTTGTGCCGCCGCCGCCATACTCAATGGCAACGCCGGTCTGCCGGATGGCGTCATGTTGGAAGTGTTCGACAAGGATGGCCGGCACGTGGCGGATACGACGGTCAAGATCGAAACGAAACTCGCAGCCGGTCAGCCAGTGAACGTTAAGGCATCCTTGCCCGGCGCAGCGATTTGGACGCCTGAGAGTCCAACCCTCTACAAGGCCCGGTTGAGCCTGATGCGCGGAAACGACGTTCTCGACGTGGTTGAAAGTCGTTTTGGATTGCGGCAGTTTACGGTCGATGGTCCCTACATCCTCTTGAACGGCCGTCGGCTCATGCTCCGCGGCTACGGCGACGACCATATTTATCCCAAGCAGATGGCAATGCCCTCAGATAAAGAACTCCACTTGGCGCAGTTGCGTCTGATCAAGTCGTACGGTTTCAATTTCGTTCGCCATCACAGCGCGATTATGCCGCCTGAGTATTACGATGCTTGCGATGAGGTCGGCATGATCTCTACGGCAGAGTTCCCGATTGGTTACCACAGGTTCCTCCCAGGCGTCGGATGTAGGTGGCAATCCAATTCGCTGTCTGCGGATCCGCGTCCAGCGCTTGCCACATTCAGCCGCGAATGGACGGCGACTATCAAGCAATATAGAAATCATCCTTCAATCCTGGCTTGGGCCAGGGGCAACGAATTGTATGAGCCTCACCCGCAACGGGTGGAGTTCCAACGCATCGCAAGAGAACTCGATCCCGGCCGGCTCTATATCGACTCGGATTGCGCGGCGTTTGAGATATTGGATCCGAAAAATGATCGAGACACGCTGGACTTCTACTCAGTCCCCTTTGACGAATACACGAATCCGCTGGACAATCCGGCTAAGTTCAAGATGTCGCGGCCGAAGAAGCCGGTGATCTCACATGAATCGGGCAATTATATTACCTTCTCACGTCCGAGTTTGGTCGATCAGTTTCAGCATAATATCAAACCGTTCTGGCTCAAGACCGGCAAGGCAAAGCTCGAAGAGCTGGGCCTGCTCGGCGAGGCCGATCGGTGGGCAGATAAGTCCGAGCGACTCTATGCCTTGTGTCACAAATACAATACCGAGGCGATGCGACACAATCCCTTCATCTCAGGCTATCAATGGTGGCTTTTCCAGGACTATTGGACCACTTCTAACGGAATTGTCGACCTCTACTTTCGCCCC
>CAZNMP010000257.1:0-5173 GCA_964573875.1 uncultured Planctomycetaceae bacterium
CGCGCATCTCGTCGATATCGTTGGCCTCGCTCTCCAGCATGATCCCTGCCGCGCCATTCTTGATATTGAACCTAATATTGTCGGCGACTACCTGCCAGTTTGCCATGGGAACTAAAAAGTGGACGTAATCCGTCGTATAGTCCCAGATGAAGATTTTTGCATCCACGGCGTGCCAGCCTTTGAGCATCTTCTGAAAATCTTTTGACTCCCAGACATTGCAGAACTGATACTTCCAGGCATGGGAGTCGGTGCAAAGCTGGATGATGATATAGGGATCAACTTTCAGCTTGGTCGGAGGATTCGCATAGTCCAAATAAGCAAGCGAGATCAGATGATTATTGGGGAAATCTTTCTTGACTCCCTCGGCAATCCGGTTGACGAAATAGAAGAAGCTGCCTGCGCGGCCGCCGTTTTCGTCATCCAACTTTTTGCAATTCGGGCAGTCGCAGAATCCCCGGCCATCATTTGGCCCAATTGCAGTTATCGTAACTTCCGGATGATCCTTGAATATCTTGCAGGTTTTCTCGATGCTCAATCGGATGACATCTTCGTTCGTGTGGCAAAGCTGCGTGGGTTGCCGCTTTCCATTGACCAGCGCATAGTATTCCGGATGCGCGGCGAAATATTGCTCCGTAGGGAAGTAAATTGCGTAGGTATGTCCCAGATAGTGGTAACGGACGCTTCCGCCCCAGGCGGTCGGAACTTGAGCGTTGGGCGCGTTCGTTTTGTTTCTCAACGACCATTTCGAGTCAAATATCTTGTGAATATGCGGATCTCGAAGCTCTAAAACAGGCACGAACTTTCGAGATACAAGCTTGATGGAAAAAACTTTCATTTTGGGAGTGTCGATCGAGTTTGTGGAATACCAACGGCATCCCAAATCTTCTTCCAACAGGGAGCAGACTCCGTGCATCAGGCCTCGGCCACTGCCTCCGTATAAATAGACATTTCGGCCGGCAACCTCGATGGCATATCCTTCCGCGGCCAAGTCGGCATTTTTCCAGTTGGCCGCGGATTGTTCAAGCAGCCGAGTGCGCCCGATGCTGAGGAACGGAGCACTCTTGTCCTTCAATACATCTTCGCAAACAATTGGGAACTCAGCTTCACTAATCAACTTGAAATAATGAGCAATATCGTGGGCGGCCTTCTTTTCAATTTCCTTGGCGTTTTGAGGAATCACTATGACATAATTCGTTTTGCCGTTGTCGGCGAGAAGGACATCCGCCGCGGCGCTACCTGCCGGTTTTAGTGCATTCTCCCATCCTGCCGGCATGTCGGTTCGATAGACCAAGGCGTCTTTGTCGATCACGATCGAACCAATGGCATCAAACCCGTCGTAGTTTTTGAATTTGTCTTCAACATACAAAAGAACGTTGTATGAGCCTTTTAAAACGTTCTTCTTGAACTTGAGCCTGTAGGAAACAACGATTTCGTTCGCATTTTTCTCGACTTTTGTATGTTCGCAATCTAAATAGGCCTGGTCGTTTTCAATTATTTTGCCCGATTCACCCGGCCAGCCTGCAGCTTCGGCATCATTCCAACAGCCGTGTTTGACAATGGTCAGCAGGTTGTTTGGAAGGTGATATCCGATATCAAGACCCTTTAGTGGATTGGTGTCAGTGCTGATGGCCAAATAGGTATTGGTCAACAGGTTGAGATCTCCGGAATAACGATATCTTGCGGTCATTATGTGCCAATCGTCTACTGCCAACGGTTCAGCAGTATCAGTCGCATGACCGTTGACGCTAACGTCTATATTGACCGGCGTCTCCGCGAAAATCTGCTGCATGAAAAAGAAAGGGGACAAACAAACGAACAGACAAAAAACGAAAACCGTCTTCATCATAGGCTCCTAGGTTTAGAGATAGTGTGCCTAGCTTGTTCATGATTGGCCGAACGCAAGGGGAAGCAACCGCTTGGCGAGCTTCCCCTTGGTTGGCCAATGTTCATCGCATCGGACACAATATCGCGGTGGGGATCAGGCGGGAAAGTAAATCGTTTCAGACAATTTCTGGCAGCTCGTAGCCTTTTCGGCGTGAACGGGATCGCAGCTTATTGGCTTGTTCATCGCCGATGAACTCTTCCTTGACTGGATCCCACTGCAACTTGCGGCCGAGCTCGCGACAAATGTCGATCAAATGACATACCGTTGTGCTGCGATGTCCAATCGAGGCCGAGGCCACCGGCTTCTCCCTGGTTCTCATGCACTGAACCCAGTTCTTGATGTGTTCGTGCGAAACGCTGGCAAATTCCGACTTATCGGCCGCGGGCGGAGCCCCTTGAATCAGTTCGGGCGGATTGCTGGCAAGCTTGTTGCGGTTGATTTCAATCTTGCCCTTTTCGCCGACGAATACGCCGCCCATTTGCGGTCCCTTGTCGTGGGGAATATCCAACTTAAGAACGACACCGTTGGCATATCGCATCGATACTCTGCCGTCTGGATAACCGCCGGATTTTTTGTCGATGGGGTCTTCCGGCCAGATTTCCACCGGGCCGGTATCATCCGTGCCCAAGGCCCGCTGAATTTGATCGAACGCATGAACCCATCCGGTCACCAAAAATCCGCAATATTCTCGGTAGCGAGCCCATCTGCCCAGGCTTGGATGCAACTGAGAACTGAAGGGAATCAAATCCGCCTGACTGCACCACAGATCCCAGTTCATCTCGGGAGGCGTCGGTTCCGCCGGCAATTGCGGGCGGGGAATCGGTCCTAAAAAGCTAGGGCAATGCACCGTCTGCACCTTGCCGATCGCTCCGTTGCGAATCAAATCGCTTCCATAGTTGTTGATTGCAATAGAACGCTGCTGCGTTCCTGTCTGGAATACTGTTTTGTACTTCTGCTCCGCTCGGACAAGATATTGCCCTTCTTCGATGGTGAGCGTCAAGGGCTTCTCGGCATAGACATCGAGTCCGGCTTGCATGGCATGAAGGCAAGCGAGTATCCGGACATGAGTAGGCGTGGCCACAAATACGGCATCGAGCTTTTCCTTTGCCAACATCTGGCGATAGTCTTGATAAACGGCACACTTTTCGGAAACAATCGAATTTTTGGCCTGACGGACCGCTGCGAGATAACCAGGGACTACGCGAAGATCGCAATCGGCCACTGCAATCAGATGCAAATCCGCGGGGCTTTCCGTGGTCAACTGTTGCGATCGCCCCCCTGGACCGATCATGCCAACATAAATTCGATCATTGGCGCCAGGTTTGCCCGGTGCGCCCAACACCGAGGCGGGAATTACTTGTGGTAATGAAAATGCGGCAGCAGCCGAAGCTGCGGTTTTCAGTAACTCGCGGCGGTTTTGTCGAGAGGTGATCATGGAAGTCTTCCTTTTTGTCGTGGCCGTACAGGAGTAAAAATGATGAAGGTGTGCTTCATCCCATGTTTATTTTTCAGCAGTGGATTCAAACTGCTTTGTTGGTATTGCTCATCACACAAGTGAGGATGTAGGCGGATAACTTGGGCGGGACTGCCATGACATCACAAAGTTTATCTCAGTGGCGTACTACTCTCAACCGTTATCTACGCCAAAGAAAATATGATAATGCGTCATGCTTATTGGTGTGACAACAAACGATCAATAATCTATGCGGAGTTCCTTAGTGGGAGGCATGGAAGGCTGAAGATTATGAAATACGTCGAAGTATTTCGTATATCCGTTAGAAAGCGCTGCCGTCGATCGGTAATCCATCCTTTCGACATGCCAGCCGGCGGTGTGTCTCGATGTTAATCGAATAATTGACCATGCGGACCGATCCATCGCAGAAGGCCATATTGAAACCGCCGGCATGGGCGCTTCCGAAGCAGCCCGTAGCGGCATAGCCCGGCGTATCCGTCAACGGCGGAAAGCTTTCGCTACCCCAACGACCGATATCGGCGTTATCGCCCATGTACATGCTCTCGTTGTCGCCGCCATCGACGCCCGTGGTGTAATCCGTGGGATTCATGTACTTCTCGCCGACGAGGTAGGTGTTGCTTGTGCCGTCACGGACCTGTGCAATCTGAACTACTTTGCCGGGCACGGCGATGCCGTCGTAGTCTCTGGCCGGCACTACGCAATCGTTTACCCATTGCTCGTAGGCCGAGGAATTATCCGGCCCCCATCCGATTCCCTGGTAGGAGCCGCAGGGGGTGGATTTAGATAGTTCCGTACCCTGGTTGATCGCATAATCACTACGCGCCACCTTCGAAGTCGAGCTAGCGCTAAGGCCGTCGGCGCATTTCGGCTGTGTTATGTGGGGAAACGCTGAATATATGGGACTGGCTTCGAACACCATCGTATTTCGACGACTGGGACATATCATGGCCGATAAAGGAGTTCCGATCATTTGCGAGGCGGCATCCATTCTCGTGACCGAGGTGGAAGATGTTTTTCCCAATTGCAGATCGTGTAGCGCCTGTTGCTCCATGTAGGGCAGGATATTGAAGATCCAACCGCCCGATTGCTTACCGCTGAATCCCCAGTCGGGATTTCCAATCCAATCCTGCCCCCATCCGCCTGTTGGGAAAAAGCCCTGTGCTTGCTCGTGATTCAAGCAAGCGAGCGATAGCTGTTTCAGATTATTCGAGCATTGCAAACGTCGCGCCGCCTCGCGAGCCGACTGCACGGCCGGCAGCAGCAACGAGATTAAGATGCCGATGATCGTGATGACGACCAAAAGCTCCACCAAGGTAAAACCCTGAAGAATTTTTGGATTTGTTGATTTTGGATTTGGGATTTTATTTTTTTGTGACATGGCCCTGTTCCTCATCGCAGATAATTATGTGGTCCTCAGTCTATCGAGTCTCAGAATGGTAATGTCGGCAGGCCGATCAGCAGGAGGCCCGTAGGCAGGTGTTTGCGACCCGGCACAATCCGACATTACCTTCCTGAGCAGCGATAAAATCCCAAATCTCCAAATCCAAAACCCCCAGCCTATTTCCTCTTTCGCCATGCGTAGCAAAGCAGGCTCAATGCAGTCATGCTCAATAACGCAATGGACGATGGTTCGGGCACTTGGCTAACGCTAAAGGTTATGGCCGAATAATCGCTAAAGTAGTCTGTAGTACCACCTTTGAAATTGGGGCCAAGTTGCAGGTACAGCATTTTTCCATAGGCGATGGAAGTCGAGCCGGAAATCGTCCCGGACGCGCCTCCAGTTGTGATTGTGCCGGACTTCAAGGCCGAATCGG
>CAZNMP010000258.1:0-5160 GCA_964573875.1 uncultured Planctomycetaceae bacterium
GGTTCGACGTAATGCTGGCCGGCAATATGTTCGGCGACATTCTTAGCGACGAATTTGCCGCGCTGACCGGCTCGATCGGCATGTTGCCTTCCGCCAGTTTGAACGGCAGCGGCTTCGGCCTTTACGAACCCGCTGGCGGCTCCGCGCCCGACATCGCTGGCAAGGGCCTGGCCAATCCCATCGCACAGATTCTTTCCGCAGCCATGCTCTTGCGTCATTCGTTGAAACAAGAGGCGGCCGCCAGCGCGATCGAATCGGCCGTTGAAGCCGCAATGGCCCAAGGCCTCCGCACCGGCGACATCGCCAACAAAGGCGACAAGATCGTCGGCACCAAAGAAATGGGCGACGCCATTGTAACGGCTATCATGAAAAACAAGGGGTAGTTTCTATAGTGCGTGTTGTATTGTAGATCTGTTACCGTTGTGGAGGACGGTGAGATGCCACAGCCAGCAAATTCAAACCGCTTGTTCAAAATAGTGTCTGTGACACTTTTTTTCGCTGTGGCTGTGCTGCTTGTCTGGGGAGGATACCAGATCATTAGCATTTTCATCGATTTCTTTTCGAAGCTAGACAGAACTGTTGCAGTGGCAGTCGTAGCGGCTTCAGCCACTGTCATGACCTCTGTACTTACCGTCGTGTTGGGGCGATATTTTGAGGTGAGACTTGCTCGCGAGACGGCACATCGTGAACGAAAGATTCCGTTGTACGACGAGTTCTTAGGTAAGCTGTTTAGCGTTTTTGCTGACAACGACTCCGAGGAGAATGAACTCGGCAATCTCGTCCCTTTTCTTCGCGACGTACACCGCAAGCTTGTTCTTTGGTCTGGACCAGAAGTCGTGAAGGCCTATGCCGATTGGCAAACCACGCTTAGAGTGCAAGCAGGCAGCCCTACCGCCCAAGTGATGATTAAAATGATCAATTTCTTTCTGGCACTGCGAAGCGACTTGGGGCACAGTAATAAAGGGATTACGCCGGATCACTTGGTTGGCCTAATGCTAAGAAATCCTGAGCTTTTTATGGCGATGTATCGAGAGAATCCAGATGTGTCTCTTGCGGAACTAGTTGTCAGAGAGAAAAAAATGAACACTATCTTATAACACAAACGGCAGATTGCGATGCACAGATCTCATTTCCAAAACAAAGGTTGAAAGAGAAATCCGGTTTCGTCCCTACGGGACGAATGAACAGAGGAAAATATCTTACAATCCAGCAGTAAACTGCTGGGCTATTATCATATGCCCCTACGGAGCTTCGTGATTCTTTGTCGCAACATTTGGCTTTACTATTGAATTGATCAACATCCTTTGTCCAACATTCTTCATTTATGCCGCCCATCCATCAACTTTCGCAAAGCCTGATCAATAAAATCGCTGCCGGCGAGGTGATCGAACGGCCGGCAAGCGTCGTGAAAGAGTTGATGGAAAATGCCATCGACGCGGGCTCGACGCGCATCGATGTTTCGGTTGCTCAAGGCGGCCTGGAACTCGTCCGCGTGGTCGATAACGGCGGCGGGATCCCGATGGAAGAACTGCCGCTGGCGCTGGCAAGCCACGCCACGAGCAAACTGACCGAGGCCGACGATCTGTTCCGCGTCGGCACGCTTGGCTTCCGCGGCGAAGCATTGGCCTCGATTGCCGAGGTAAGCCGACTCGTTTTGCGCAGCCGCACGCCCGCCAGCCCTGGCGGCGCCGAGATCGAGGCAACCGGCGGCATCCTTACCGCGCCGGCCCCCTGCGGCTGCCCGGTAGGCACGTCGATCGAAGTCCACAACCTGTTTTTCAACACGCCCGTGCGACGTAAATTTTTGCGTACCACCGCCACCGAGTTCGGCCACGTGTCGGAAGCATTCACGCGCATCGCCCTGGCCTCGCCGCACGTCCATTTCACGTTGCGGCACAACGACAAAATGGTTTTCGAGATGGCCGCCGGCGACGGATGGCTCGACCGCATCGCCATGTGCTTCGGCCGCGAATTGGCCGACAGCCTGATCTGGGTCGAAAGCGTTGAGGACGATGTGAAGCTCTCCGGCTATGCAGCTCATCCGAGCCAAAGCCGCAGCCACAACCGGATGCAATACTTTTTTCTCAACGGCCGACACATTCGCGACCGCGCTTTGCAACACGCCTTGGGCGAAGCCTATCGCGGATTGCTCCTTGTCGGTCGTCAACCGATTGCCTTCCTGGCGATGTCGATGCCGCCCGAACTGGTCGATGTCAACGTGCATCCCACGAAATTGGAAGTTCGCTTCCAAGATTCCGGCCGCCTCTATAGCCAATTGTTGGCCGCGCTGCGCGGCAAATTCTTAACGACCGATCTGAACACGCATGTCCACACAGCCGACGCCGACTCGACCGTGGGCCACGATGCCGATCAGGCATTTCACATGCGTCAGCAATTAGTCGATTGGGCCAAAGGCAAAGTCGCCGAGAAAATGGCTAGTGGTCAGTGGGCGGCAACTAGCACCGAAGGCCCAAGGTTCGGGGTTCAGAGCTTAAGACTAACGGATAGAAAGGAAACGGAAGAGGAGAGAGAAAATGCGATTAGCGAAACAAATCCCAAATCCCAAATCCTAAATCAACAAATTCCTAGCCCCCTACCGCCGCCTTCCGCGCTCCAGATCCACAACCGCTACCTCGTTACCGAGACTGAAGAAGGCGTAACGATCATCGACCAACACGCCCTGCACGAGCGGATCTTATACGAACACTTGCGCGAGCGCGTCGCGGCAGGCCGTGTCGAAACACAGAATCTGCTCGTGCCTGAACCAGTCGATCTTAGCCCCGCCGAAACCGCCGCCGCGTTAGAAAATCGCGATCTGTTGGCCGAGCTCGGCGTCAAAATTGAACCCTTCGGCGGCAACACGCTGTTGATCGCCGGCTATCCCGCCATGTTGGCCAACATGAGTCCTTGCGAAGTCTTGCGAGCGATTCTGGAGCGAATCCTTGCCGAAGGCAAACAGCCCGACCCTCGCGACCTGCTCGACGAACTATTGCACACGATCGCCTGCAAGGCCGCCATCAAGGCCGGCGACCATCTCGCCCCCGACGAGATCGCCTCGCTCTTGCAGCAGCGCCACCTCGTCGTCGACGCCCACCATTGTCCCCACGGCCGTCCCACGGCGCTGGTCTTTACTCGCGAAGAATTGGACAAACAGTTTAAGCGAATGTAACAACGGAGAATTATATTTCGGAACAACTGTAACATGAGTAAAATTAAATTCCCTGTTGTCAAAGGAAAGTCGGACTGCTGGCCAAAAAAAGCGGTCTGCCCAATTTGCCGAAAAAACAAGGTCTTGGAGCCTCATTCAATGGCGATCCTAATGGCAGGTGCCGTGATGATGGATCGGAGGACAAAATGGGGCGGTCCTTCAAAAAACATGGATGGCTTCCTGACTCTTTGTTGGCACGGCGCTCATGACGGAGGCGAAGGCATTGATCCAGAAATCGGATGTCTAGTTGACATCGCCCTGGATGTCGTCGGAGGACAGGCGGAATTGTATTTCTGTTCAACAAAATGTCTGAGGCAATTCCTCAATGCGTGCGTTGATGAATTGGAACGAAAGATCAAGGTTCGGCGAAAAAAGCGTTAATTGATTGTTTTATGTGCATTGTTTAGCTCACCGCAATAGCAATATTGTAATCATCATGATCCGTCCCTGCACCACTGCCGACATCCCCGCGATGTTCGAGATCATCAACGAGGCGGCACAAGCCTACCGAGGCATCATTCCCGCCGACCGCTGGCACGAGCCTTATATGCCGTTGGAAGAATTGGAAACCGAAATCGCCGACGGCGTTCAGTTTTCCGGTTACGAAGAAGACGGCCAACTCACCGGCGTCATGGGCATTCAAGATCGCGGCGACGTGTTCCTGATCCGACATGCCTACGTTCGCGCCGGGCGGCAAAAAGGCGGCATCGGCACACAATTGCTCAAACATCTCGAATCGGCCGTCTCAAAACCGATCTTGATCGGCACCTGGGCCGACGCCGTTTGGGCCATCGCTTTCTACCAACGCAACGGCTATCGCCTGCTGCCAGAAGCCGAAAAAAACCGCCTTTTACGCACCTATTGGCGAATTCCCGAACGACAGGTCGAAACCTCCGTCGTTCTGGCCGATGCCCGATGGACCGCCTAGCCAACGGCCGGTGGGTTTGATTTTTCCGGCTTTATCGGTCACAATTGAGACGTGGGCTTGGCATTGCAACACCGTGTAGATGTTGCAGCTAATCCCTAATCCCTAATCCACAATCCCTCCCATGATCTGCGTCAGCATTGGCCGCGGCCGACATCGACACGTTATCGCCGAACATCGTCACTTGGTCGAACAAGGAGCCAAGCTAGTCGAATTGCGATTAGACTACATCAATGGCGACGTCAACATCAAACGACTCGTCACCGATCGCCCCTGCCCGGTCGTTATCACCTGCCGACGCCCCGCCGACGGCGGCAAATTCCCAGGCACCGAAGAACAACGCTTGCTTCTCTTGCGAACGGCCATCGCCGAGGGCGTTGAATACATCGATCTCGAAGATGATGTCGCGGCGTCCATCCCGCGCTTCGGTCGCACCAAGCGGATCATCAGTTTCCACGACTTCCGCAAAACGCCTGACAATCTCGACGAAATCCACGGCCGTCTCTGCGAACTTGATCCCGACATCGTAAAAATCGCCACGATGGCCAACCATCCGCACGACAATCTGCGAATGCTCGAACTGACCCGTCGCAGCAAAGTGCCCACCATCGGTTTTTGCATGGGCGATATCGGCACGTTCTCGCGAATTCTCGCCGGCAAGTTCGGCGCACCGTTCACCTATGCCACGTTTCATCACGAGCGCGCTTTGGCCCCGGGCCAACTCAGCTTCCAGCAGATGACCGAGATTTACAACTACGACTGCATCAACGCCGAGACGGAAGTCTACGGCGTCATTGCCGATCCAATCGGACACAGCCTCAGCCCGCAGATCCACAATGCCGGCTTCCAACATTTCAAGTTGAACAAGGTCTATGTGCCGATCCGCGTACCGCGTGAAGACCTCTCCCGCTTCATCGACGACGCCGCATTGCTCGATATTCGCGGGCTAAGCGTCACCATCCCGCATAAAGAAGAAGTCGTGAAAAAACTCACCGAGGCCGATGGCGCTGTCCGCGGCATCGGCGCC
>CAZNMP010000259.1:0-5156 GCA_964573875.1 uncultured Planctomycetaceae bacterium
GCTCGCGCTTGGCGAACAACGGTTTCTTCTCGGCCGCGGTCAGACCTGCTCCAAGATCATGCAATGCCTGCTGTTCCATGAAAGGCAGGATATTGAATAGCCAATTCCCCGGCTGTTCCGTCCCAACGCCCAAATCGGGATCGCCGGCAACAAAACCTTGGTAACTGGCGAACCAACCGGCGGTCGGAAAAAATCCATGCGCCTGTTCGTGGTTCAAGCAAGCCAGCCCGATTTGTTTCAGATTATTACTGCATTGCAAGCGGCGCGCTGCCTCACGCGCCGATTGCACCGCCGGAAGCAATAGCGAGATAAGAATACCGATGATGGTTATCACCACCAAAAGCTCGACGAGAGTAAAACCATGAAAGGATTTGGGATTTGTCGATTTGGGATTTGGGATTTTATTTCTCGGCAACATAGGTAAACATCCTCGTTAGTACTAGGTTTCCTTGATATAAAATCCCAAATCTCCAAATCCCAAATCTTCAAATTATTGCCTCTTCCGCCATGCATACGCCGCGAAGGCAAGAATGCCGGACAGGATAATTACCATGCTGGTCGGCTCGGGCACATTGGAAACGGTGATGCCGTACTTTGTGCCGAGCTCGCTTACGATGGCATTGGTTTGGGCCGTGGTCAGTGTGCCGCTGAAAGCCGCGAGTTCGGCGATCTGGCCGGACCAGGGTCTCGGATCAATGCCACCTAACACGAAATAATCGCCGATGGCCGTGCCTGCCCACGTTTGTGCGGAATCGGCGGTCGCTACCATGATTCCCCATTCTCCGACGTTTTGGGTATGGGTTGATACGCCGTTGATCGTCATCGAACCATGATAAATGCCGGCGACGCTGCCGTCTTGGTTAAGCTGCGTACCATTGAAAGCGAAGTCGTTGTTATTGCCATTACCCCATTGGTTAGCGTCGCCGCGGCGGATGCCGACGTCGGAATAACTGGTGTCGTATTGCCCCCAAACGCCGGCCAGGCCGGATGTCGAGGTGGTTTTTGTTACGAGAATGACCGTTTGCATCGTGGCCGAACTCGTCGTGACCAATTGGGTGTAATTAGCGCCGTCGAACTGAACAGCGGCATGACCGTTAATGGCAGCCACGGAAGCGACGTAGGACGGATCCTTCGAGGATGTAGTGGCGGCGAAGTTATATCCGTTCTGGGTACTTGCCCAACTGGACACAAGGTTGTTGCCGTCGTATGACACGTCTTTGCCGGCGTCAAGGTGATAGACCAGACTGCCGACCGAATCGATCGACTCGGCCGAAGCTGCCGCACAGAAGCTCAATGCGACAACGATGGCGAGAATGGATGTTATTTTCATGAAAATCTCCGATTTATTAATAACGTTTGATTGTCCACACGATGACGGATGGACTATTTACGTCTCCGCCACGCATAAGCAACCAAGGCTATCCCGCCGGTCAGGACAATGGCCATGCTGGTCGGCTCGGGCACGTTAGAAACCGTGATGCCGTATTTCGTGCCTAGTTCACTTACGATGGCATTGGTTTGGGCCGTGGTCAGTGTGCCGCTGAAAGCCGCGAGTTCGGCGATTTGGCCGCCCCAGGGTCTTGGATAGACGCCACCCGAGACGAAATACTCGCCCAGGGCCGTTGAAGAGAGCGAGTGGGTGTCGTAGCAGGTTGCCACGATGATTCCCCACGAATTAGTTGCTTGCGTATAGGTTGTCGTGCCGTTGATGCTCATCGAACCGCCGTTTGCTTGATAGGCGAAATCATTGGGATCGCTGCCTACCACCAAGCCTCGCCATTGCGTATTGTCATTGCGACGCAAGCCGAAATCGCCGTTGGCCTGGCCCCAAACGCCATCGAGACCGTTAGCGCTCGTGGTATTGCAAACGAGAATCAGCGTTTTTACATCCGTCGAGGTATTCAACACCAATTGGCTTGCGTTGGGGGCATAAGCGCCGCCGGCTCCGCCCGTCGTGTCGCCGTTAAACGAGATCGCGGCCTTGTTATTGATGGCGTTGCTCACGAAGGTCGGTTTTTTGTTCGAAGTGTCTTGCGAGAATGAGTAGCTGCCTTTTGTGCTTGCCCAATTGCTTACGACGTTGCTCGCGTCATAAGATACGCCGCTGCCGGCGTCGAGGTGATAGATCAAACTGCCGACCGAGTCGATCTGATCGGCCGATGCAGCCGCGCATAAGCCCGAGACGACGACGGCTGCAAAAATCCATTGTTTGTTCATGGTATTTCCTTTTTGGAACGGGAAGAATGAAACGGTGTTTTGTTATTGTTTGGCAACCCAACGATCACGGTCATAAACTTTTTGAAAAAGTATGGCCCGGCGGAGGCCGCGGCGGTTGTTCAAACTGGATTTCAAAAGTTTTCATGATCTTGAGTTCCTGCCGGTAATATGAGTGTTGAGTTATTTCTTTTTACGAGACAATTTCGTGGACGTTTCCGCGAAATCACTTTGCGCCAACGGCTTTTCCGCATCGAACATCGCTTGAATTTCCTGGGAGGACAACGGGCGGCCGAAGATCGCCAGTTCGTCGATGCGGCCGAAAAAGCCAACATCGCCCGATGCTTCCGAGCGTTCCTTGCCGTTCCAGTGTCCGATCCTTGCGGGACCGATGCGAATCGGTGCGATGCCTTGAGGCACGTATTCGTCGATCAGACGGCCGTTTTTATGGAACCGGACGCGCATGGCCTTGTGGTCGAAAACCACGGCCAAGTGCGTCCAACGATGGAATTGCGAGAATGGGAACTCCGGCGTGAAACGCCAAGGACCGCGCGCTCCGAAAACGTTGAAGAAGGAATGCCGGTCTCCGCCGTCGAAATACCACCGAACGCCGCCCGGCGGACTTTGGCCGTCGCTACCAAGTAGATTGTTCGATGCGTTGCCCAAGGCGTCGATGTTGATCCAGGCCGTCAGGGTCAAATCGGCCGATTGCCGCGGAAGATTGATCGCCACATAACTCTTGACGCCGTCGAAGGCCAAGGCTTGCTTGTTGTACATGCGTCCGATGGCCCAGGGCGCATCCGTGATTTTTCCGTCAAACGCATGGTTGGCATTGTCGGCCACGTTGGGTAAAACGTCCGGCGCATCGTCATTTCGCTGGAAATCGTAATAAGCCAGCAACGAAGGATCGCTGCGAAGAGTCCGGCTGAAAGTTTCCCAGCGTCGGAAGGGTTTTAGCTTTTTTTCGTCGGCAAGTTCGGACAGCCGATCGACGCGGACGAAGATCGCCGGGTCAATCTTGATCCGCCGTGATGTAGGCTCGGCGTTGTCCGAATCGACGGCGATCTGCAAGCTTTGATCGGCAATAAGAACGATTTTTTTGCCGCAAGGTTTTTTGTCGTGTATCGGCTGCACTTCGACCGAGCCGCGGAAAACATGCGAGGTGGTATGCCCGCTCTTGCTGACTTCGACGCCAAACTCCGTGCCCAGATCCGTCACGACAGCCGTCGGCGTTCGCACGGCAAACATGGGGGCGAGAGGTTGGGGACGGGGGGCGGGAGAAGACAAGGAATTAGGGATTAGGGATTGGGGATTGGAAATTTGGGATTTGGCGATTTGGGATTTGGCGTTTTTGGATTGGGGATTAGTGTCTGGTCCCCTCTCCCTTTGGGAGAGGGTTAGGGTGAGGGCGGGCTGGGTGTTAGATGCTTGAGATTTCTGATTTCTGATTTCTAATTCCTGATTTGCCGTCCCTGACCCCTGACCTCTGACCCCTGGCCCCTCCTCTCTCCCCTCTCCCCTCTCCTCTAATTGCGCCGTCAACTTGCCAAGCGAGAGAAAACCGCCGTTGCCAGTTTGGGCTTCATAAGTGCAGGGGCCTTGGAGAACGACTTTCGCTCCGCTTTGATAGGTGATTTCCATCAGACCGGAAGCCAGGGCGTATTTTCGGCCCGCAAAAACGTTGGCCCCATGAACGGTGGCCGTCTGAACGTCGGCCCATTGCACATCGACCATGCTTGTAATGCGGCCAATGCTATCGTTCTTCTCGGCAAAATTCGGCCGCACCACGGAAGGCGAAGGTTTACTTGCAACCGATGTGTGGTGCGTTACCGAAACCAAGGAACCAGCCAATAAGCCCAAGCCCGTGATCAAGGCTCCGATAAGGAGCGAGAAAGGCACGTCTTGCGAAAGAAACCCGATACTCCCGTGATAGATGTTGCCCAGGAAACCGAACATTCGGTAAGACTCGTCGGTCGTCGGCTCGTCGTCGATAAGATCAAAAGCCGGGGCCTCGTCGTCGGGCAGCGACGCCAGCACCGAAGGCAGCAACATCGACATATCCATGTACTTCACATACAGCCGGCAGGCGTCGTCGTTTTCTTGCAGCAGTTGAACGAACTCCGCCCATTGATCGCCGGCCAGCTCGCCGTTTTGGCCTGCCGCGATGAAGTCCTGAATGGACTCGACCAAGTCGATAGGCGTTTTTGGGTCGCTCATCGGCTCTTCTCCTCGTTCAAACGTTTCTCGACGCAATCGAACAGCTTTCGCCGTATGCGCGACAGCGTTTGATACGCGGCCGCGGGCGTTTGCCCCAGTTCGTGGGCGATGTCTTTGATGGTTTGGTGTTTCAAACACGAAAGACGCAGTAGCTTGCGGCTCGCGGCAGTCAATGCCTTCGCACATTCCGCCAATGCCGATACGCGGTCATCCACCGGCGGCGCAGTGACCGGCAGATACTGCGCAAGTTTTTCGATCAGGTCGTCGTTGAAACACACATGTTGCCGCTGACAGCGTTTGCGATACTCGCGAATCAAAAAACCGGCAACCGTGAACGCCCAGGCAGGAAAGTCAGTGCCTAATTCAAAGGAGTCGAACTGCTCCCAAAGGCGAAGCTTGGTGTTTTGCAGAATGTCTTCGGCGTCATGCCAGGCCGGGACCAGTGTGTGGACATAGCCTGCCAATCGCAGTTCGTGCTCGGCCAGCAGCCGCACGAACTCGTGGTTACGCAGATCACGGTCTTGTTGGTCCGATGTATTCACCTTCTTAACCTATTGGGGCCCCAAGCTTTATCATGTTTGGGCCATCGGCCAAAAGCAAACTGGCCGGGGGGAACGATAAGCCGCCAGTCCCCGTAAGAATAAAGCCGACCGACGGGAAAACTGACAAGGAAAAGATGTGCTTCAGGCAGAAAAACGTCAGAGGAGGGGGCCCGTCACGCTCGA
>CAZNMP010000260.1:0-5152 GCA_964573875.1 uncultured Planctomycetaceae bacterium
AAATGGATGAGCCACGGCTATGCCGGTTTCGTCGGCACCGTAACGGCCATGAATGAAAAGGGGCTTGCTATCGGCGAGATGGGCGGACGAGGCGAGGGGCAGTGGAATGGCGTTCCCATGAGCTTTCTGCTCCGCGACGTCATGGAGCGGGCATCCACGGTTGATGAGGCAACGGCCATCCTCAAAAACAGTCCGCGAACGTGCGAGTATTATTACGTGATCAGCGATCGAACGGGCGCGATCCGGTCGGCATATTGCACACCGCAAAAAATGCTTACTTTAGAAGCGGGCGAACAACATCCCCTGCTGCCGCCCGTGCCGGAAGATTCCGTTTTCATTTCCGGCGGCGATCATGCCAAGGCTTTAAGCCGACAGCTTCAAGAGAATTACGGCAAGATCGACGTGCCGAAGCTGATCGAGATCATCAAGCAGGGCGTGGCGATGAAATCGAACTTGCACGACGCCATTTTCCTGCCGGAGACGCTGGATATGTGGTTTGCCGACGCGGGCAAGGACACCCCTGCCAGCGAGGAGCCCTATGCCCACGTGAATTTGCGGGAGCTTATCCAGTTTTATGTCGAGAAGGGGAAAATCGAGTCGAAAAACTAGCATTGTCACGAAATCGCAGCTAATCGCATCGCATTTGCCCGGTCTTTAGGCACGGCATGACTAGACAATCTGCATTTGGATGACATGCCGCAATTGTTTTTTGTGCAGGCATAAAATATCTACGCCGGCGATTGTTTACAGTCGTCGGCGTTTTTTTCTTATCTAACAAGCACTTGCATCGCAGCTAGGGCCATGATCTTCCTGCTATTTGCACTTGTGCGTCCGAAGAAGCAAGGAGATATGGCACGGATCTTGCTTGACGTGAATTGTCGCTGTTGACTTACCTTCCTACTTTCCCTTGCTTTGAGGTGCCAATCATGCCACGTTGGGCCAAGCGCTCGCTGTGCGCGCTGACATTGTTGATCGGAGTATTTTTAGTGCGGCCGTGCAATGCGGCCGATGCTGCACCGCCCCCAACACCGCCGGCCGAAGCCGCCGCGCCAGCGCTGCCGGCGTATTTCTCGGGTGCGAATGCAGAAAAAACCAAGCCGACGTGGCCGGATCCGACGGGCGGTGCTGCCGGTGTTTGGGCAACCCCAGCCGGCGATGGCAAAGGCGATATTCCCACCAAGCTGACATCCAACGATCTTTATGATCGAATCGCCCACAATCTGTATTCCATCAATATGGTGTGGGTACTGATTGCCGGCTTTTTGGTGATGTTCATGCAAACGGGTTTCGCAATGGTCGAGACGGGTTTGTGCCGTGCCAAAAATGCCGCGCACACGATGAGCATGAACTTCATGGTTTATCCCTTGGGATGTTTGGCCTTCTGGCTTTACGGATTTGCAATTGGCTGGGGCAACTGGTTCAATGGGCCGGTGGCCCCTGGATGGTATTCCTCGCTGGGGCCCGGCACTTCGGTGCTTACGGAAGGATGGGGGCTCGGCGCGGTCACGGATGCTGCCGGCGCGGCCACCGGCGTTTTCAAGTACGGATTGATCGGTTTGAAGGGCTTCTGCCTCAACGGCATGGATGACGTGAGCGTCATGGCATTGTTCTTCTTTATGATGGTATTCATGGATACCACGGCCACGATCCCGACCGGCGCTATGGCCGAACGTTGGAGTTGGAAGAACTTTTGTCTCTTCTCCCTGTGGGTTGCATTGCCATACTGCTTGTTCGCCAACTGGGTTTGGGGCGGCGGATGGCTTGCCCAATCGGGGCTCAACTGGGGATTGGGACATGGAGCGGTGGACTTCGCGGGTTCCGGCGTGGTTCATGCCATGGGTGGTATCATTGGACTAGCGGGTGCGATGGTTATCGGGCCGCGGCTTGGTAAGTTCACCAAGGACGGCACGGCAATGCCGATTCCTGGTCACCATGTTCCGATGGTCGTTGCGGGTACATTCATCCTGGCTTTCGGTTGGTTTGGTTTCAATCCTGGTTCTACTCTGGCTGGTACGGATTTGCGGATCAGCGTGGTCGTGGTCAACACCATGTTGGCCGGCATCACCGGTGCGATTACTGCGATGTTGACCTTGTATGCCAAGGGCCTGAAGCCTGACCCAACCATGTTGTGCAACGGCATGCTGGCCGGCTTGGTGGCGATCACCGCGCCGTGCGCATTCGTGGATAGCTGGGCAGCCGTTGTGATTGGCGGCATCGCCGGCGTGTTGGTGGTCTTGGGCGTTTTCTTCTGGGAACGCCGCGGCATCGACGACCCCGTGGGAGCGATTTCCGTTCACGGCATGAACGGTCTCTGGGGCATCATCTCACTCGGCATCTTTGCCAATGGCAAGTATGGTGCGGGTTGGAACGGCGTCGTTCGCGATGCTTTCGCCAAGGATCTCGGCTACGACGGCGTTCGCGGCCTGCTGTACGGCGACATCTCGCAATTGTTCGCGCAATTGCTCGATGCCGCAGTGGTGACCGTGTTCGGATTCGTCATGGCCTATGCCTGGTTCAAGCTGAGCAATCTGATTACTCCGATTCGCGTCAGTCGCGAAGCGGAAATGGAAGGGTTGGACAGCCCCGAGATGGGCGCCCTTGGCTATCCCGATTTCATCAAGGCCTCCGGCCGCATCTAAAACATCAAATTATAAGGAAACCATCATTATGAATAAGATCGAAGCATTGATTCGCCACTTCAAGCTCGAAGACGTGAAGGATTCGCTGATGCACTGCGGCGTTCACGGAATGACGGTCACGGAGGTTCGCGGGTTCGGCCGGCAGAAAGGCCACACCGAGATGTACCGCGGCGCCGAATACACGGTCGATTTCGTTCCCAAGATCAAGATCGAAGTCGTCGTTACGGACGCCGAGTTGACGCGGGCCATCGAGGCAATCACGCAGGCGGCCAAAACAGGCCAGGTCGGAGACGGCAAGCTGTTCGTCACGAAACTGGAAAATGTCGTCCGCATTCGCACCGGCGAGGCGGGCGAGCAAGCTATCTAGCGATTGCCGATCATAACAAATACAGGAGCGACAGTCATCGAACTGCCGCTCCTGTTGTTATTTCTTGTGGGAGGAAATTACTTTTCCAACGGCGAATTTACCGCCTGCAAAAAACGTCCGCCGCTTTCGTACCAGCCGCCCTTGGTGAAGCGGCACCAGTTCAGGTCGATCAGAAACCCGAGCCAATGACCTTGCTTCGTCTCTAAAGATGCAATCATGTGGCGATGGGGCAACGGCGCTTGATGGTAGAAGCCAAAGCCGCGTTCCGAAAGATGTTTGCCGACGACCACCACGGTTTCGCCTTCCGGGGTGACACCGTCGCGGCCGACCGGCGTCAGGTGGATCAAATACGGAAACGGATAGCGGCTGTCGCGACGGCGTTCCGTCAAGTCATTGCGAGGGTACATCGCGGTCAGCAATCCCCATACTTGGGCTCGAACTTCGTCCTCCAGTCCGCTGATCGGCTCTCCGAGCAGATCCAGTTGGGGCATGGGCATTTTCATGATATTTCCTGGGTGTTAAAGGCGATGGCAAGCCCTGTTGCGGAAAAGCATCAACGGCCAGGCGGCCAAGATAAGACATTCGGCCGAACCTACAGCCCAAACGGGGCAAGCACCCCTCAGCCAAAACTTAGGTTACGAAACGGGGGAAGTCAAACCGGCACGGTTTCCACAAATTCTTGACATGGCCATGCATCCGTGTCACAATAACAGGATCCCCCCTTTAGAATATCAATCCTCCCTCGGCCTTCCTTGGTTCGTTGTTCTGAAATAATTGAACTTTCAATTTTCCTACGTGGAGATTCAACATGACTGAAAAAACCGTACCTCTTTCTCGACGACGGTTTCTTAAAGCCGCCGCGATTTCCGGCGCAATAGCGGCCGCGCCTCAACTGATTCCATCTTCGGCGTTGGGCAAGGATGGCGCCGTGGCGCCAAGCGATCGTGTCCTCTTGGGCGGCATCGGCATCGGCGGTCGCGGCTCCTACGTGTTGGGCTGCTTCCTTGATGAGCCGGGTGTGCAGTTCACGTCGATTTGCGACGTGCGCGCCGACCGCCGCGAGGGCGTTAAGAAACGGATCGACGAACGATACGGCAATCAGAACTGTGTCATGTATCGCGATTTCCGCGAGTTCCTCGACAAGAGCGGCGTCGATGCCGTGCTGATTACCACGGGCTCGAACTGGCACTGCCTGCTTTCGATCTATGCAGCCAAGGCCGGGAAAGATGTATACTGCGAAAAGCCTTGCACGAAGAACATTGCCGAAAGCGTTGCGTTGGCCGACGTTTTCCGCCGCACGGGCCGTGTTTTCCAGGGCGGCATGCAACGTCGCAATCTGCCGCACATGGAATTCGCCGTTGAGTTGGCCCATACCGGCAAGCTCGGCAAGTTGACCACGGTCTATGCGCATCCCGCCGGCTTGGCGACGTATTCGAGCGGCTGGGTCGAAGCGCAGCCCGAACCGCCCAAGGATCAAGTCGATTGGGACATGTTCCTCGGCACCGCGGCATGGCGTCCTTATAACCAAGGGTTGATGAATTCCGGCTTCGAGAAAGGCGGCGGCATGGTCGGCGGCGGCAACCTCGAATGGGGTTCCCATTGCATCGATTTGTGCCAGTGGGCCAACAAGGCCGACGACACGGCCCCGGTGGAATACTTCCCCTTGGCCAAAGACGGCACCGCTTCGGCTCTCTATGCCAACGGCGTCAAGCTGGTTTTGCGCAACGACGGCTGGCTGCCGCTGGGTTCTTGCCCCGTGCGATTCGAGGGCGAAACCGGCTGGGTCGAGACCGGCGATACGGCGAAAATGATCTTCAGCTCTCCGGCGTTGCTGGCGGGCAAGAAAGTGACGGAAATTGCCGGCTATCCGGCCAATCCGCACGTGCGTGATTTCCTGAATTGCGTAAAGACGCGCGGCAAGCCGAGGGCGAATTATCAAGTGGCTTGCCAATCGCACATCGCTTGCCATGCTTCGAACATCGCCATCTTCCTCAATCGCACGTTGAAGTACGACCCGGTGAAAAATGAGTTCCTGGGCGATGACGAGGCCAACCGTCTGCGCGGCGAGGCAATGCGCGAGCCGTGGCACGTGTAATTTATTGACGCCCATTCAACATCAAAGGAAATAATATGCTTACTCTGAAAA
>CAZNMP010000261.1:0-5142 GCA_964573875.1 uncultured Planctomycetaceae bacterium
GGAACGAGGCATTGTCGCGACGGAAGAAACGGTAAAAGACAATACCAAGATGATTCAGCGGCAGGCCGACACGCTGGCCTTAACGTCGATGCTCGATTTGGCTGTCTTTTTTGCGGTGCTCTTGGTGGGATTTGCATTTGTGTGGTGGCGCGGCGATTTGAACTGGGTCCGCGCGACTCGTCATCCGGCGACGCCTGCCGAAACCGCCGCGATGGCGATGAAATTGCGGAGCAACCGATAGCCATGAACGCCCAGAGCATTTACGATCGACTGGAACGTCCGTTTCATCCGTGGTTGAAGGCCCACGATTTCGAGGCCATCGATCCCTGGATCGAGATCAAGGGCGAGGGCTTGCCCGAGATCGGGCGATATCTGCGCGATCAGCGCGATTTATGGTTTGACCTGCTCAATTGCATCACGGCCGTCGATTATTTCGAGCCGGATCCGAAAAAGGCCGAACAAGTCGAGTGGCAACCGCACATGGAATTGATTTATCACCTTTCGAGCACGATGCATCGGCATCGTCTGGTGCTCAAGGTGGAGCTGCCGCGTTGGATGGAGGATGAACCGGGCCAATTGCCCGAAGTTCCGAGCGTGAGCAGCGTGTGGAGCACGGCCGAGTGGCATGAGCGCGAGGTGTTCGATCTGTCGGGCGTGTTTTTTCTGGGGCATCCCGATCTGCGCCGCATTCTCTGCCCGGAAGATTGGGTAGGCCATCCGTTGCGCAAGGATTATCAGCAGCCGGCCGAATATCACGGGATTCCGACGAGGTAGACTGATGCAGACGAATCGCGTACAGCCCGACTCCGTCGAATTCGACGTCCGCACGGACGAGATGCTGATCAATATGGGGCCTCAGCATCCCAGTACGCACGGCGTATTGCGATTGGCGTTGCGCACCGACGGCGAAGTAGTGATGGAAGCGACGCCGCACATCGGCTACCTGCATCGTTCGGCCGAAAAAATCGCCGAGAACCTTACGCCGCGTCAGTTTTTGCCGTATACCGACCGACTCGACTACTTGGCCGCGATGAATATGAATCTCGGCTGGTCGTTGTGCGTCGAAAAATTGCTGGGCAAGCGCGTTTCGGAGAAGACGCGGCATCTGCGCGTCATCATTGCCGAGTTGGGCCGCATTGCCAACCATCTGGTGGCCGCCAGCAGCAGCGGGCTCGATCTCGGCAGCTTCACACCGTTCACCTGGACGTTCCGCGAGCGCGAGAAGATCGTCAATCTGTTCGAGGAAGTGTGCGGCGCGCGTCTCACATACAGCTATATCGTTCCCGGCGGGGTGATGGCCGATTTGCCACCCGGCTGGTTGAAGCGATGCGAGGAATTTCTCGTCCAATTCGAGCCGGTGATCGACGAATTGCATGCCATGCTGACGAACAACGCGATTTTCGTCCACCGCATGGCCAATGTCGGCGTGATGTCGGCGGCAATGGCCATCGACTACGGATGCACGGGCCCGGTGTTGCGCGGCAGCGGTGTGGATTGGGATTTGCGACGCGACGGCGAGCCGATTTACACCGAGATGTATGACGGCTACACGTGGCAGGTGATTGCACCGATCGACGGTCGTTATCCAACCGATCATCCGTATCCGCCGGTTCCGTCGGCAGCCGTGGTGGGCGACAGTTGGCATCGGTACTTCGTGCGTATGCTTGAAGTAGTGCAGTCGATCGACCTGATTCGCCAGGGGATGGAAAAATACACGAAGGCGACGGACGAAGTCGAGGGACCGATCGAGATCAAAAAAAAGCTGCCCAAGGGCGAAACCTATTTGGAAACCGAGGCGCCGAAGGGTCAAATAGGCTTCATGATTATCAGCAACGGGTCGGCCGTGCCGTGGCGCGTGCGGATTCGCAGCAGCAGTTTCTGCAACCTTTCGGTTGTGCCGGAATTGTGCCGCGGTTTGCTCGTGGCCGACATGCCCGCCGTCGTTGCGTCGTTGGATATCGTGTTGGGAGAAATTGATAGATAGGGATTAGGGATTAGGGATTTGAAAAGCCGCTTGCGGTTTCATACTG
The DNA here is from genome assembly GCA_964573875.1 of uncultured Planctomycetaceae bacterium. Taxonomy (GTDB): domain Bacteria; phylum Planctomycetota; class Planctomycetia; order Pirellulales; family Thermoguttaceae; genus CAYWGR01. The sequence goes on from CAZNMP010000261.1 coordinate 2,031, forward strand.
ACAACTGATAGCTGACAACTGATAACTGATAGCTTCATGACCGAACTAATCACACTAATACCGATTCCCGCTTGGCTGGCATACACCATTGCTGCATTGATTCAATGCGTGCTTTGTTTGGTGACCGCGCTGTGCTCGGCGGCGGTTTTTATTTTGTTGGAACGGAAGGTAGCGGCCCGCATTCAAGATCGTTTGGGACCGACGCGGGTCGGTGGTCGATTCGGCTGGCTGCAACCGCCGGCCGACGGCATCAAGCTGCTCTGCAAGGAAGACCTGATTCCCACCGCGGCCGACGAGCCGTTGTTCCGATTGGCGCCGTATGTCAGTTTTTGCGCGTCGTTTTGCGCGTTTTTGGCATTGCCGTTCGCCAACGGTTGGGTGGCTCTGGAATTAAACGCCGGCGCGTTCTTCATCCTGGCCGTATCAGGGCTAGAGGTGTTCGGTGTGATCTTGGGCGGATATGCCTCAGGCTCGAAGTGGTCGCTCTACGGGGCGATGCGTGAAGCAGCGCAAGTGGTCAGCTACGAAATTCCGTTGGGCCTATGCGTCGTCGTGCCCGTACTGATTTGCGGCACGATGGATCTTGTGCAGATCGGTAACGCCCAGGCTGGTTGGTTCTGGAATTGGAACGTTCTGCACGATCCGTTCACGTTCGTGACATTTTGGGTGTACTGCACCTGCGCGTTGGCCAGCACGAATCGCGCTCCGTTCGACTTGCCCGAGGCCGAAAGCGAACTGGTTGCGGGCTTTTTGACCGAGTATTCCGGCTTCCGCTGGGTCGTGTTTTTCATGGCCGAATATCCGGCGATGTTTGTCATCAGCGGACTGGGAACCGTGTTGTTCCTGGGCGGTTGGAATGGGCCGATTCCGATCTGTTCGGCGATTGGGCTCAACGGCGACCCAAATACGGTGCTCGGCTGGATCGGCAACGTGTTCGGCTTGTGCGGCTTCATTGCGAAAACGGTTTTAGCCGTGATTTGCATGATCTGGGCGCGTTGGTCGTTGCCCCGGTTGCGAATCGACCACGTGATGACGACCTGCTTGAAGTATTGCGTGCCGATCGTTTCGGCCATCTTGGCCGGCGCGATGCTGTGGGCGTATTTCCTCCCGGGTGGCGTTGTGGCCGAGGCGCGGCGCTCGTTCACGGTGATCGACCGGCCCGAGTCGCATCCCAAGCCGTGGCGTCAAGACGCCGGCGAGTCTGTTGAAAAGCCAGTGGCTGATATGGCATCGCGCGCTGTTGTCGGGCAAGGAGACGCAACCCCATGAACGAAATCAACTGGCATAGCTGCTTTTTCCTGCTGTTCGCCGGCCTAACGTGTCTGTCGGCCCTGGCCGTCGTATTTGCATCGAACATCGTGCGGATGGCCTGTTTTCTGGTGCTGTCGCTCGGGGCCGTGTCGGGTTTGTTTTTCCTGGCCGGGGCCGATTTCCTCGGTGCGGTTCAACTAATGGTTTACGTCGGCGGCACGTTGGTGCTGCTTGTTTTCGGTGTGATGCTGACGGCCAAGGGGCCGTTTGTTTCGATGAAAACCGGCGGCGGCCAGTGGATTATGGCCGTGATCGTCGGCGGTTCCTTGTTGGCGATTCTGCTGCAAGCGGCCACAAGCATTCAAGATTGGTCGGCTCCGGACAAGGAAACCGTCGTCGAAGCCAAGGCCGATCAGCCGACGGCCGCACGGCTGGGCTTGGGCTTGATGGGCATTCGCGCGGATCAAGTCGAGGAGCGAAATCCGCTGAAACGCGGCGGGATGTCGGGCCAATTGCTGGCCTTCGAAATCATCTCGATCCACTTGGTCGTAGTCCTTGTGGGAGCGGCCTACCTGGCCCGGGCCAAGCGACGCGCGGAGCCGAAACAAACCTCCTCCGTGCAAGCCTCGGAAATGATTCGTTTGTTGGACGACCTGATGAAGATGCCTCCGTGAGGCATAGTGTGTAACCATGAATTTGTTGACCGAACCCATTGGACTGTCGCACTATCTGGCGGTTAGCGCCGTCTTGTTGGTGTGCGGCATCGTCTGCATGGCGACGAAACGAAACATTTTGGGCGTGTTGATGGGCATCGAGCTGGTGCTGAACGGGGCGAACTTGAATTTCATCGCCTTCGGCAGCCCAGCATTGCGAGCCGACCCGACGAATGCCTTGGGTTTGGACGGCCAGTTGATCGCCCTGTTTGTGATCGTGCTGGCAGCAGCCGAGGCGGCCGTCGCCCTGGCGATTGCGTTGAATTACTACCACACCCATGCCGACGTGGATGTGAATCAAGGAACAGAGTTGAAGGGATAGGAATCGGCGGAGAGAACGTTTTTTTCGCTTCGCTCGGAATGACCGAATTGTAGATACTTGCCGAAATTGATATGGACTTAAACACTACAGTGCCGTTTCTGCTGGCCGGAGCTTGGCTGTCGCCGCTGGTCTCCTTCACGCTGATCGTGTTTTTCGGTCCGCGGTTGGGGCGAGCCGGACGCAACGCCGCGCACGTGGCAATGGCGGCGATTCTGTCGAGCTTCTTTTTGTCGGTCACGGCCACGGGCATCTGGTTCGCGCACAATCCACTGATTGCCGGCGGCCATGAGGGCCATGCCGTCGCTTCGCCGGCCCCCATCGTCAATGATTGGTATGTGCTGGGCAGCTTCGGGATGCTCAAGGTGACGATCGGCTACTATATCGATTCGCTCACATTGGGCATGTTCTGCATGGTCACGCTCGTGGCCTCATGCATTCACATGTATTCGATCGCCTACATGCACGGCGAGCTTTCGGAAGTGTTCGACACGCTGGCCCCGCTGGGCGACGGTCAGCCCATGGCCCGGCGAGGTCGTTATCACCGCTTTTTCCAATATCTGTCGCTGTTTTGCTTCAGCATGTTGGGGCTCGTCGTGGCCGGCAACATTGCGATGGTGTTCGTGTTTTGGGAATTGGTCGGCATCTGTTCCTATTTGCTGATCGGTTTTTGGTTCGAGCGCAAAAGCGCTTCGAACGCGGCCAACAAAGCGTTTATCACGAACCGCGTAGGCGACTTCGGCATGATCATCGGGCTCATGGCCGTTTGGTCGGGCATGGGCACGTTCTCGTACAGCGAAATCTTCGAACAGGTTCGCCCCGCCGCGCA
>CAZNMP010000262.1:0-5138 GCA_964573875.1 uncultured Planctomycetaceae bacterium
CCTAGCCCATGATCGCCGTCGATCCGCGCGGCCGAGGGACCGAGAATTTGGGCGGTAATCTGCGGTCGTCGATTGATGCCGCCAAGCCGAATTCGACCTAGATAATGGGGGATGCGTGATACGCCATGCGACGTCACGCCACGCAAATCCGACTCGACGAGCGTCTCCACGACCAAGGCGGCATCGTTCGGGTCGAGCCCCGCCGCCTCGAAAAGGCGCCGACAAAATTGGGCAAGCAGCAAATGATTGACGGAACGGCTCTCAAAAGAGACTTGGGGCATGATGCAATCGATCTCGAACCAGCGAAACTTGACGCGACATTGAGCATAATGCATAATGCGTATCGTGTCAAGCGGATTGCCCTTATGCAGAGCCAATCAGTTCTAGAAGCTGGATAAAGCTGTAGGGTGGGTCAAGCGAAGCGAGCCCCACCGATTTGTCGGGGTTTCATGGTGGGGCTCGTTTTACTCGCCCCACCCTACATCTTCGCTCAGGATGACGGTTATTCAGGCAGGATGACGGTTCCTCCATGACCAATGACTTTGCCATTCTCCTGCCATCGTGCCATGATGCTCTTTCTTCTACCTACTGTTTCTCGATTCCCCCCATTTTGACGATATAACAAATACGGCACCCTTTCACAGCACCAGGAGACCGGGGTTTATGGACCAAGATCGCATCGAACGAATCCAGACATCGCTCCGCAAAAACAAACTGATGCATTGATACTACGGCTGCCCGAAAACATTGTGCTGGCCTTCGGCGTTTGGCCTCTCAACGGTTTTTCCTTCGCCGTCTTCACAGCCGATGCAGGTCCGGCGGCCCTGATCGCCCCCTCGGCCGAAGACGAAGAAATGGACGGCTGTTGGACCGACAACATCCAATTCTTTACATGGCCACGGCTCGAAATGCGCAATCCGCTGGATGCCATTCACGATGCCCTGGGCCAAGTCCTCCATCACCACAAGTTGGGACGTGCCCGACTTGGCTATGAAGGCTCGTTCGAATGTGTCGCGCCTTCCCATAATGCCGGCGAAGCGATCGTGCCCTGCGAAAGCTCGAATGCTTTCCTTCGATCTCTTGCCCCCAACGCGCGATGGTCCGACGCCACCGCCGTGCTCCACGAACTGCGTGCCACAAAAACCGAGCAGGAAATCAAGCGGCTGCGGCTTACCCATCGCGTCGCATCCTTCGGCCTGGAACGTTTTCACGCAACGGTAGCCCCTGGAATTACCGAGGCGGAACTGGCTGCAACGGTTTATGAAGCCTGCCTTACGCAAGGCGTTCAACTTCGCCAAGCAAAACACATCAACGTTTATCCGCAGATTTCCAGCGGCCCCAATACTCAAAGGGCATGGCGACCGATCGTCACAACCGGCCGGCGAAAGATCAAGTCGAGCGAAATCGCCTTGCTCGAACTGGCCGTATGCGTCGATGGTTTTTGGGCCGACGTCACGCGCGTCAAAGCGGCCGGCCGCCCCACAACGAAACAACAAGCAGCCTTCGAGGCAGTCGAAGAAGCCCAAAAAGCCGCTCTGGATTCCATCCAACCCGGCGTCGAGGCTTGCGTCCCCCATCAACGGGCAACCCAAGTTCTTATCGACTCCGGCTTCCAGAAATCCATCGTTCACCTGACCGGCCACGGCCTAGGCTTCCGCTACCACGAACCCGAACCGTTTTTGATGCCCGGCAACACGATGCCACTCAAAGTCGGCCACGTTTGCTCGGTCGAACCGGGACTCTACGGGCCGGACTTCGGCGGCATCCGACTCGAAGACAACATCGTCGTAACCGAACGCGGCCACGAAAACCTGACAAAAACAGAAAAGAAGCTATAACCCATTGGGGGCATATTCCTGCCCTCATTTTTTACCTAACCGCTTTAGTCGGTTGTACATTGCAAAGTCAAAAGATATCATACAAGCTGTCACCGCCGAGAACCCGATGATAATGGCATAGGGCCAAAAGACCTTGCAGGTCCATCGGTCGGCCCGCGGTTTCCAACAACCAATCCAAACTTCACCATAATCAGCAATCCCAAGCAGATATCCAACATGGGCGAGAAAATTCAAGGCATTTTGACCCCCAATATCGTTCCGCTGTTGCCAAACGGCGACATTAACGAGGCCGAATTGCGCCGCTACGTCGATTGGCTCATCGCCAGCGGTGTTCACGGCCTCTATCCAAACGGATCGACCGGCGAGTTCACCCGATTCACCGTCGAGGAACGGCAACGGATTGTAAAAATCGTCTGCGAGCAAGCCGCCGGTCGTGTTCCCGTATTGGCCGGCGCCGCCGAGGCCAACGTCCGCGAGACCTTGCGGGCATGCGAAACCTATGCAGACTACGGCGCCCGTGCCGTGGCCATTGTCTCGCCGTTCTACTACAAACTCTCGCCCGAATCGGTCTATGCCTATTTCCGCGAAATCGCCTTGAATAGCCCGATCGACGTGACGCTGTACAACATCCCGATGTTCGCCAGCCCGATCGACGTGCCGACCATCAAGCGGCTGGCCGAGTTCGACCGGGTGATCGGCATCAAGGATTCGTCGGGCGACATGGCCTTCATGATGCGCATGATGTCGGCCGTAAAGCCGATTCGGCCTGACTTCAGTTTCCTGACCGGTTGGGAAGCGGTTTTAGTGCCCATGCTGCTGATCGGCGTTGACGGCGGCACCAATGCCACGAGCGGCGTCGTTCCGGAATTGACCCGCAAGCTTTACGATATGACCCGAGGCGGTCAAATCGCCGAAGCCATGCGGATGCAGTTCCGCATGTTGGAACTGTTCGACACCATGCTGTATTCGGCCGACTTCCCCGAGGGATTCCGCGCAGCCGTCGAGTTGCGAGGCTTTCAGGTAGGGCCCAGCCGCCAAGTGCGAAGCGACCGCCAGCAAATCGACTACGTCACGCTGCAAAATGTATTGAAATGCATTCTCGCCGATTTCGGCTACGTTCAAGGGCCGGCCTGTGGATGCCCGCCGCGAACCGGCAACATCGATCAAGATCGCATCAGCCACATCGCAGCGTCGGTGATTGAAACGCTGCGTCAGCGAGGTGCCATTTGAGCGAATCCCTGGGGCTACTGGAGACGACCGGTTTAACGCCCATGGTGGCGGCGATCGATGCCATGGAAAAGGCCGCCGACATCAAAATTCTCCAGTGCGAACTGAATGATTTCTGCGGCGTCGTAACTAAGATCACGGGCCGCATGTCGGCCGTGGCCGCCGCGATCAACGCCGGGCGCAATATCGCCGAACAAATGGGCGGCGAACCGATCTACAGCGTCATTCCACGCAGCGAACCGCTGGCAATGGTCGCAATCCATTCGCCCCGCGAATACAATCCGCTCATCGAGCAGGATGTCGTCTACTTCCCCGAATACCAACCAATTTCTTCCGAAAAGACGAAAGCCATGAATCCTGACAACACTTCCGCCTTGGGACTGATCGAAACCCAGGGCTTCACCGCCGTATTCGAGGCAATCGACACCGCCTGCAAGGCCGCGCGCGTCGAAGTCGTCGGCAAAGAAAAACTCGGCGGCGGCTATATCACGGTCATCATTCGCGGTGACCTTCTGGCCGTAACCACGGCCGTCGAAGCAGGCAAGAACAAAGTCGAGGGGCTAGGCAAGCTGATCGCCGCGCACGTGGTCGCTCGGCCAAGCCCTTCGGTGCGCGCCTTGCTGCCGAAGGCGCCGTAAGCTCTTTTGTTCACCATGACGCACATCATCGAGACGAACTGGTACGATTACCCGCAATACTACGATCTCGCGTTTCGTGCGGATACCCGCATGGAAGCGGATTTCATCGAAGCCGCCTGCCGAAAATATTGCCCCTTCCGAGCAAAACGGTTGTTCGAACCCGCCTGCGGCACGGGCCGACTCATCACCGAACTGGCCGCACGCGGCTACCGGATGACCGGCCTCGACCTGTGCGCTCCGCCGTTGGACTACTTGCAGCGCCGCCTGAAACGACGCCGCCTTCGCGCGGATCTTCTACAGGCCGACATGACCGATTTTCATTTGCCCAAGCCGGTCGATGCGGCTTTTTGCATGGTCAACAGCTTTCGGCATTTGCTCACCGAACAAGCTGCCCGGCAACATCTGCAATGCATGGCCAACCACTTGCGGCCCGGCGGCATCTACATCCTCGCCATGCACCTTCTCCCGCCGGACGCCTCGGAAGAATGCATCGAACGATGGCGCGAGCAGCAGGGCCAAACCCGCGTCAGCGTCACGCTGCGCGTCCTTTCGGCCAGCCGACGACAACGCATCGAAAACCTCCGGGTAAGTCTTCTCGTGCGCGATCGAGAAAAAGTGCTGCGACTACGGCACGATTTTCCGTTCCGCATGTACACGCCCGACCAGTTCCGTCGATTGCTGCGCAGCGTGCCTTTGTTCGAGTTCTGCGATGTGTACGATTTCTGGTACGAAATCGACCACCCCTTCCGCTTCAACAACGACTTGGCCGACAGCGTGTTCGTGCTACGGCGAAAATAAGCTCATCCAGAGCTACGGACGCCGGCCCGATTGTTTAAGCCACGCGATCAATCGGTCGGGATAGTCGGTCTGAATCGCATCAACGCCGATCGACATTGCCAGCGCATAACCGACAGGTCCATCCAGCGGACCAAGTGCATCAACCCACACCTCAACGCCCTTGCGATGAGCGTCGGCGACTTGGCTGCCGGACCAGGTAAGGTGATGCCCATCGAGAATATCCGGTTTCAGATCGGCAACCAGCTTATCCAGTTCTCCACGCTTCTCGGGCCGTCCGCACATGATTCTGATTGCAGGCCGAAGCTTCCTAAATTCGCGAAGTCGATCCGGCCGGCCATAAACCACCGTATCCTGGAGCATTTTGTGCTTTTCGAGCGTCTCGATAATCGCCTTCGGATCGCCGCCCTTGTGGTCCAGATAGATTTTAATCCGCCCGCGACACGCGGCCACCGCTTCGTCAAACATCGGCACCGTCTCTTGTGCAGGGCTTTTGCTTTTTTGAGGTCCGACGCGCAGTTGCCGCACCTCGGCCAACGTCATCGAGTCGATTTTTCCCGAACCGTTCGTCGTCCGATCCACCGTGCTGTCGTGCATCAACACCAGCGCGCCATCCTTGGTTTGGCGAACGTCCATTTCC
>CAZNMP010000263.1:0-5131 GCA_964573875.1 uncultured Planctomycetaceae bacterium
CTGGCATGGTTCGGCCATTTGACCGTTCCACATGCGCCGCGCAAAGTTTTGGACAATGCCGTTGCCTCCGGCGTCCAGGAAAGTCTGTGTTAATCACGACATTCAGAACGATGAAAACCTCATGTCGCGATTGACCCTCACTGCCCGATATATCTTTCCTGTCGTGGGCGATCCAATTCCCAATGGCCGCATTACCATTGAAGACGGCCGCATCATTGCCATGAAACCTTGTGACGCAGGCGTCTCGCCTGAGTCACAAAAAATCCATAACCTCGGCAACGTTGCTCTGCTGCCGGGGCTCGTCAATGCTCATGTGCATCTTGATTTCAGCGACTTATGCGCGCCCTTGGGACATCAAGGCATTGCCTTCGTCGATTGGATCCGCTGCGTGATGCAGTCGCGGCAAAATAATTCAACCGAGAAAAGCTGCTCAAACAAGGCGAATAGCCAAGAGCAAATAGCTCCCCATCGTACTTCCCACGAACGCGGGCTGAACGAGTCTTTTCGGAATGGAGTTCGAGCTCTTGGCGACATCGCCCAGCCCGACTGGCCTGCTGATGTTTATTCTGCTTCACCGCTTTCCGGCGTAGTCTTTCAGGAGCTGATCGCCCCAACGGCCGAACGTGTTGCCGGTGCAATGGCGTTGGCAAATGCACATATCCGACGGAAAACCAATAACTGGCAGCCCAGCCTAAGTCCCCATGCTCCCTACAGCGTTCATCCCAAGCTGTTGGAAGCCGTCATCGCCCTATCGGCCGCCGAAAAATTGCCGGTAGCCATGCACTTGGCCGAATCCAATGAGGAAATCGAGCTTTTACAGCACGGCACAGGTCCGCTGCGCGGCTTTTTGGAAGATTTGGGTGCGTGGAACTCCGAGCTAATCCCGTCGAACAGCCGCCCGTTGAACTATTTGCGTCAATTGGCCTCGGCTCATCGTGCATTGATCGTACACGGCAACTATTTGAACGACGAGGAAATTGCATTTTTAGGGGCGCATGCCGCTCGGATGGCCGTGGTTTACTGCCCTCGCACGCACGATTGGTTTGCTCACCACGATTATCCTCTGGAAAAAATGATTACGGCAGGCGTTACCTTGGCCTTGGGCACCGACGGCCGCGGCTCCGCGCCCGACTTGAGTTTATGGTCGGAAATGCAGCGTGTGGCGCAAAAACATCCCGGCGTGGAACTGCATCGCATTCTGAAGATGGGAACGACAGGCGGCGCAAAAGCCCTGGGGCTGGAAAGCTCGATCGGCACGCTGGAACCCGGCAAGCAAGCCAATCTGACCGTTGCAGCGCTTCCCGACCGAGACGCCCGCGATCCGCACGAATTGCTGTTCGACGCCGCTACCCGTGTTTCTCCGCTTTCGGAAGCGGTTCCTTCGGTTTGTCCCGAAGCCCCGACTTGCCGAACCGTCGCATAAGTTCTTCCTCGACATCGAGCAACGGCACCCCACAGTAGGCCAGCAAAACCAGCATGTGGTAGAACATATCGGCGGCTTCGTAGGTCAGGCTATAGCCCCGATCCTCGTGGGCGACCGAGGCCGCATCGACCACTTCGGCCGCTTCCTCGCAAACTTTGGCCCCGATCAAATCCAGGCCGCCTTCAAACAGTTTCGTCGTATAGGAACGGGTGGGGCGTTTCTCTTTCCGGTCTTCGATGACGGTCATCAAACGGTTGAAAATCAAGTGCGTATCCGACATTCGGGCAGACCCTTTTCAGAACGGAGAATTCCGGTCAAAATGGAGAAGTAGATTTAATGTACCAGTAAATACACCCCCTCGGCAAGCCCCGCAATGCCCCTAAACTATGCTTTGGATTGCTGGTTTTTGACCGGTCCAACGGCCTCGGGCAAGTCGGCCGTGGGGATCGAATTGGCCGAACGGCTCGATGCCGAGATCATCTCGCTCGATTCGATGGCGTTGTACCGCCGCATGGACATCGGCACGGCCAAGCCGACGGAGGCCGAACGTCGTCAAATTCCGCACCATTTGATCGATATCCTCGATCCGCACGAGGAATTCAGCTTGGCCCAATATGTGGAAACCGCCGGCCGGTGTGCCGAGGAAATTTCTGCCCGAGGACAGCGGGCCTTGTTTGTCGGCGGCACCCCCCTGTATCTCAAAGGCCTTTTGCGGGGCATTTTCGAGGGACCGCCCGCCGATTGGACGTTGCGACGCCGCTTGGCCGACGAAGCCCAACGCAATGGCCCCGATTGGCTCCACCGCCGCGCAGCCGAGATCGATCCGACGGCCGCCGCGCGCCTGCACGGCAACGATACCCGCCGGCTGATCCGCGTCATCGAGGTTTTCGAAAAAACAGGTCAACCCATCAGCACGTTGCAGCAGCAATTCGACCAAGGCCGACCGGCCGAACAATGCCGCGTGTTTGTGCTAGACTGGCCGAAAGAGGAACTACACCACCGGATTGAGCAGCGCGTGGATCAGATGTTTGCCGCGGGTTTGGTCGACGAAGTTCGCCGATTATTGGCCGAGCCCCATCCGCTTAGCCGCACCGCCCGTCAGGCCGTTGGCTACCGCGAAGTGATCGAGCATCTGGAAGGCGGCCGCGATTTGGCCGAAACCGTCGAACTGGTCAAACAACACACCCGGCAATTGGCCAAGCGGCAATCCACCTGGTTCCGCAGCCTCAGCGAGTGCCGTTTTGTTCCAATGAGCACGGAAATGAACGCTGCAGCCGTTGCTGATCGAATCGCGGGGCAGGCGGCCCCCCTCCGTTGACACTAGGGGGAAGTGACGTATAGAATTATTGCAAGGATTTATGGAATGACTGAAACTGCCGAAAAACTCCGGGAAGAGATGCTCCAGCTTCCCTCGCAAGAGCGGGCCGAGTTAGCTTATTGCCTCATCCGTTCCCTTGAAGAATCGGACGACGCAACGAGCGAACAGGCCTTCGAGGCGGAACTGGAACGGCGGTGGCAGGAAATGGAAACGGGCATCGTTGCCGGCGAGCCGGCGGAAAATGTTTTCGCCGAGCTCCGAAAGAAGTATCCATGAAGCCGGCAGTCTTCCACGTTCTAGCAAAAAAGGAATTGTGCGAGGCTGTTGCATGGTATGAACGACGCAAATCGGGCCTTGGGAGAGAGTTTCTACTCGCCGTGGAAAAAACCGTGCAGCGCATCCAAAAGGATTCGCAATTAGGTTCACGGTATGGAACCACAAAATTCCATTATGTTCTCGTGCGTCGTTTTCCTTATGCCGTTTTCTATTCGGAAGACTCACATCAAATTCGAATTGCAGCCGTTGCACACGGTAGTCGTCGACCTGGAAATTGGATAAACCGAGATTAATTAACCCTTCCTAGCGGGGATATCAACTTGTTGCGGACACATACGTGCGGTGAATTGCGTTTGGACCATATTGGCCAGGAAGTTACTCTTTGCGGCTGGGTCGATACCTATCGCGACCATAGCGGAGTGTTGTTTATCGACCTCCGCGACCGCTACGGCAAAACCCAAGTGGTTTTCGCCCCTGAAGGCGGCGACGAAACTCTCCAAGCATCGAAAATGCTTCGGTCCGAATACGTCGTGCTGGTCCGGGGACATGTCGCCCGACGACCCGAGGGCACGATCAATCCCAAGCTCGATACCGGCGAGATCGAAGTCCGCGCCCGGCACTTGGAAGTGCTCAACAAGAGCCTCACGCCGCCGTTCCAGCCCACCGGTAAAGACTTGCCCGGCGAGGATATCCGCCTGAAGTATCGCTACGTCGATCTTCGTCGGCCCGAAATGCAACGCACCATGTTGCTCCGCAACCGCATGGTCAAAATCATGCGAGACTACTGCATCGAGCACGGCTTCATCGACGTTGAAACGCCCATGCTCGGCCGCAGCACGCCCGAAGGCGCCCGCGACTATCTCGTGCCGAGCCGCGTTCAGCAGGGCAGTTTTTATGCCTTGCCGCAATCGCCGCAGCTTTACAAACAAATTTTGATGGTCGCAGGCTATGACCGCTACATGCAAGTGGCCAAGTGTTTCCGCGACGAAGACCTGCGCGCCGACCGCCAGCCGGAATTCACGCAGCTGGATCTCGAAATGTCGTTCATCACGATGGACGACATCATGGGCATCATCGAAGGTTTGGTTGCCCGATTGGCCAAGGAAGTTTTAGGGCTCGACGTTCCGCTCCCTCTGCCGCGGATGACCTACGACGAGGCGATGGAACGCTTTGGCCACGATGCGCCCGACCTGCGGTTCGGCATGGAACTGACCGACCTGACCGACCTGGCGTTGGAATCGGAGTTCAAGGTGTTCCGCGGTGCGGCCGAGGTCGGCAACCGCGTGCGAGGCATCAATGCGACCGGGGCCGCCGATCGCTACTCGCGCAAGGGCATCGACGAACTGACCGCCTTCGTGGTCGAAAACTTCGGCGCCAAGGGCTTGGCTTGGTTCAAGGTCGAGGCCGACGGCAAACTGGCCTCGCCGATTGCAAAGAATTTCAGTCCGGAACTGCTGGCCAAAATCAGCGAGCGTTTGAAGGCCGCCCCCGGCGACTTGTTGCTGATCGTGGCCGACAAGTTCGAGACTACCTGCAAGGCTCTCTACGCCCTGCGAAAGCGGTTCGGCGCAGAGTTGAAGCTTTTCGATCCCTCGGTGATGAATTTCTCGTGGATTGTCGAGTTCCCGATGTTCGCCTTTGATACAGAGGAGAACAACTGGACGGCCATGCACCATCCGTTCACCGCTCCCCGCAAGCAAGACCGCGAGCTGTTGAATTCCGATCCGCAGAAATGCCGCGCCCAAGCCTACGATCTCGTGATCAACGGCTACGAAGCCGGCGGCGGCACGATTCGTATCCACGATCAAGAGCTTCAACAGCAAGTGTTCGGACTGCTTGGCATTGATGAGCCGACCGCCCGCGAACGGTTCGGCTTCTTGCTCGAAGCGCTGCAATATGGCGCGCCGCCCCACGGCGGCATCGCCTTGGGCATCGATCGCATGATCATGCTTTTCGGCGGGCTCGACAACATCCGCGACGTGATCGCCTTCCCCAAGACCCAACGCGCCACCGACATGATGACCGGCGCGCCCGGATTGGTCGATACGAAGCAATTGCGCGAGCTCGGCATCAAGCCGACCAGTTGATACGGCTGCGTTATCGGTTTTTCGCTT
>CAZNMP010000264.1:0-5123 GCA_964573875.1 uncultured Planctomycetaceae bacterium
GGTCAGGGGGCAGAGGTCAGGGGCCAGGAAAAGCGGCTAGTGAATAAGACCCAAGATCCCAAATTTTCGATGAGGAAAGTTTGGATTCTTCGGTAGCCGCTGCTTCTGAGCCTCCGGCCTATATTGTTCTGGATGATTCGCAATCGTCTTTGGTTTCAGGGCCGTCGCCTTTTTTGATGTCTCATCCGTTCCTATTTTCCAATCTTTTTTCACTTTTGGTGATTGGCATTGGAGCATTGGGAGCGTGGTTTTATCAGATTGATATTCCTAATCCGTTGGCGCACAAGGACAGACAAGCGGCATCGGCCGAGCAATTGGCTTCGCGCGACCAGCGAGAATTTGTCGGCCAAGTGACCGGGATGGCGGATGTGCAGTGGGCCGACGTTCAAACGGCCACTGTTTATGGAGGCCGCGTTTCCTTGGGCCGGAAATACGCATTGGCTTCCGGTTTGATGGAAATCACCTACGATTCTGGCGCAAAAGTGATTCTCCAAGGGCCGGCAACGTACGAGGTTGATTCACGCGATGGAGGGTTTCTTGCGGTTGGAAAGCTGACGGCAAGATTGGAGAAGAGAGGAGAGAGGAGAGGGGCCGGGGGTGAGGGCAGCCAGCAACAGAACTCGGATGGAAAACGCAATCAGCCCCAACCCGCCCTCACCCTAGCCCTCTCCCAAAGGGAGAGGGGACCGGACACACATCTCCAACCAGCCCTCACCCTAGCCCTCTCCCAAAGGGAGAGGGGACCGAACACTAATCCCCAATCCCTAATTCCTAATCCCTTATCTCCTGCCTCCCGCCCCCAATCCCGAGTCCCTGCGTTCGCTGTGCGAACGCCGACGGCGACGGTGACCGATTTGGGGACGGAGTTTGGGGTGGAAGTTACGAAAGAGGGGACGACGACGTCGCATGTTTTCCGCGGCACAATCCAAGTGCAGCGGATTTCCGCCGAGGGGAAGGCCGAGGGCGAAGCGCAGGTGTTGCATGAAAACCAAACCGCTCGCGTTGAGAACAACCCAGGGAAGAACCAAAGCAGCCCAAGCATCGTTGTTTTCAACGACAACGAGCCGAAATCTGATTTTATACGGCAGATTCCGCGGACGGCTGCATCTCGTTCCAAGGTTAAGAGAATTGATTTAGTCGATGTGGTGGCGGGCGGCAACGGTTTTACCGGGCGACGAAATGCAGGCATTGATCTTACCAACGGCGAGCTGCTGCCCGAGCTTCCTAAGCCGGCTCTTTCGGCCGATGAATATAAGAAAGGGGACGGAAAATACCATCGCGTTCGTGCTTTGCCGATGGTGGATGGGGTATTTATTCCCGACGGGAGCAAGGGGCCCGTGCAGACCGATTCGGCGGGAAATACGTTTGAATGGTTTCCTGAAACTTCGAATGTTACCGACGGAGGCATTTGGGTCGGCGGCGTGATGCACGCGGATCCGCCTTTCCAGGATATTCCCGCGACGGTTGGCGGGATCGACTATTCATCGGCGGGGCATGGTGCGCTTTATTTGCATTCCAACCGGGGCATCACGTTCAACCTCGATGCCATTCGTCAGGCCAATCCTGGATACCAGATCCGTTGTTTCCGGTCTGTCGCGGGGAACACGGAAGTGCTTTCGGAGAAAAACAGGGGTTCGGCGATGGCCGACTTCTGGGTTCTTGTGGATGGGAAAGCCCGGTATCGCCGCCGGCAGATCAACGCGATGAGCGGGGATTTTCGGATCGAAATTCCGATTGCGGAAAAGGATCGATTTTTGACATTGGCCAGCACGGACGGCGGCGATGGGATCATGTGGGATTGGATTCTGTTCGGCGATCCGAAATTGGAAATGCTATCAACAGCGGGAGAACGACCTATCAGATCGCGGCCGAAATAGAGGCCGAGAAAGGAGTACATCAACGCCCAGGGCAGTGAAAAATTGTCGCCCTGTATGTAGTGACGGAGTGGAGTCGGAGTGGCTATGAAGGAGAACCGCGTCCTTGGGTTATTCATTTCGGCGTATTGCCGACGTGTTCCAGAAAAGCGGTTGGTGCGCGGTGCATTCGTTTCGCATTTGCGGAACATCTTTTCGAGCAAATATTACTCAAATGTTGGAGGCAACAAAATGAGACTGCGACAATCAACGTTGATTGCTCTTATCGCGGTGTGTGGATTTGCACTGACGGCGAAGGAAGCGGCGGCGGCGGCCGTCAACCAGCCGAGTTTGCTTACCGGCGGTATTGCGACAGCAATGGGTAGCAGCGAGTATAATGACGGCAATCCGGATAATGTTTATCCGATCTCGGGAGTTTATGATGGGGAAAGTGGCGGTGCCAATAAGGATTTTCTCTTCTATCAGGCTGATGCCAGCCGTCCGGACCAGGTTCTTGTTCTTCATGGGCTTACCTATGCGCCCAATAAGGTCCGGATTTGGACTGGCAATGACACCACCAATCCGACTCAGGTGACCATCAAGAGTTCCGCCTACGATCGGACGTCGTTTGATGGAAGTCAGTATGAGCAAGGTCTTACGAGCACGACTTTGACTCCCCAGGCTTCGTGGACGTTGGATTCCGTGTCGGGAAATCTTTATATGGATTTCGACGTGAGCACGGCGCCTGCGAATACGAAGAGCCTTTACTTTAATTTTGGAGGCACGAACGGAGCGAATTGGAACGGCGGCGCCCGCATCAGTGAAATGCAGGCGTTTGGGAACGGACCTTCTGTTTCCCAAGCCGGAAATCTCTTGGCCAATAAATCGGTGTTTGCTTCATCCGAACTTGGCGGCACTTACACGAAGGACAAAGTGACCGACGAAAAGAATGTGAACTCTGGCGTCTATGATTTTGTATTTGCGCACAACGATGCGAATCAACAACTGATCGTATCTGGATTCAACAGCTCGGTCGGCATGGTTCGCGTCTGGACCGACGGTGACATACCTCCGCTGGAAGTCACTATCAAGAGCTCGAAATCGGCCTGGACGAACAGCTCGCCGGACTGGAACACGGCGGCCGATTCGTTTGACAAGACTTTGGTTGAGACGATGTCGGTGGCGAGCAAGACCGATTGGTCTTGGGGCGGCGAAGGGCTCGGTTGGTTCCGAGACTTCTACGTGAAGGCTGACGATGGCACGCAAAGCCTTTACTTTAATTTCGGCAGCGGAAACGCCATGAATGGAGCTGACGCCGGCTTTGCACGCATCGCCGAAATTCAGGCATTTGCAATACCGGAACCAAGCACCATTGTGTTGCTGTCGTTAAGTGTTCTTAGTTTGCTGGCTTACGCCTGGCGCAAGCGGAAATAACGGAGAACGGTGTAATCGCCGAGGGGCAGGGGGAACGCAGAGAAAGCAACTTGCTTGCTTCTCTGCGTCCTCTATGTCCCTGGCGACTGTCTTCCTTGCGGAGATTGGTCCGATGAATAGAAATCCAAGGAAAAAAGCCTTTACGCTGGTTGAGCTTCTGGTCGTGATTACGATCATCGGCATTCTGATCTCGCTTTTATTGCCCGCCGTTCAGGCGGCGCGTGAAGCGGCACGGCGCATGCAGTGCAGCAACAACCTGAAGCAACTTGGGTTGGCGATGCACAACTTCGAGTCGCAAAATCGAACGTTTCCGCCGGGAACCATGTCGCGGTTGCGGTTTTCTTACGATAACACGACCGCGACGGGCGGTTACGAGTGGCCCTATTTTATTCACTACCTATTGCCGAATCTGGAACAGCAGGCTTTTTACGATGCGTTAGATGGTCCACAATTCAATTTCGGCAATCCGTGGGACAAGCCGGATACGTGGCCGGCCTCGGTCAATAAAGTCGTTTTGCCGATGCTTCTGTGTCCCAGCGATCCGGTGGGCGGAAGCCTTCAGGATTGCGGTACGAATCTTCAGTTGTCGAAGAGCAACTATCTCGGAATTTTCTCCGGGCTTTGCGACGGCGACAACTATGATACGAGCAGTTACTATAGGGATCCAACGGGGACGCAGCGGGCCGTCTTTCGTCCTTATAAGGGAACGCCGATCGCGGATATTCGCGACGGGACCAGCAATACGATGGCCGTTGCGGAGTATCTCAAGGGATTGGATTCGACGGATGCACGCGGCGGATTTTATACGAATCGCGCCGGATGCAAGTTTCTGTTCGTCACCACGGGGCCCAATTCCAGCGTTGAAGACAGCTTGTGTTCTTATGCATCCGGCTTTTGTCCGTCGGATGGGAGCCGCAATCAACCCACGGAAAATCTGCCATGCATAGGAGGTAGCGATACGGAGAACTTCGCCACGCCGCGCAGCCGTCATTCGGGCGGGGTGAACGTTGTGTTTTGCGACGGCAGCGTGCATTTCATTCAGAACGGGATCAATGCGACCACGTGGCGATACCTTGGTTGGATCGCGGACGGCAACGCGGTTGCGATTGATTTTTAGCGGCATCGCAATTTTGCCTTTTTTAGTTTTATTATTAGAGTTACAACATTTCCATGAAAAAATCCTGCACCATGAAATCATTTATCGTTCGCTATGTTGTGTTGTTCGCCTGTGTTTTTGCCGGCTCATCATCCGCGAGGGCGACGGATTATTATCTTGAACATATAAAGGCCAATAGGATTCTTTTTTTGGGCAACAGCATTACGCTGCACCCGCCGAGAAATGACGGCGGGGTCTATTGGCCGAACAATTGGGGCATGGCCGCCAGCGAGCAGTCGAAAGACTACGTTCATCTGCTTGCCGGGATGCTTGATTCCGAAACCGGCAACACGCTGAGGATTGATCCGACCGATCGGCCCGCCAATTACGGCGATCCGGTTGTGACGGGCGATGCGAATGTGGTCAACATCGCGAATATCTTCGAGATAAAAACAAGCTACACAACCTCTCTACTTCAAGAGCAGATGAACTGGAAGGCCGACATCGTCGTATTGCAGTTCGGCGAGAATCTGAGCGTTACGAACGATCAGATGAAGGCGAACCTGCGAACATTGTTGACCGATCTGCAGAAGAGCAGCAATCCCAACATCTTTTTGACCAGTTACATTATTGGCGCTAATAAGGATGTCGATGACATTAAAAAAGAACTATGTGCGGAAGATTCCACGCACCGCGTATTCGTGGATCTGAGTAAGAGCGGCATCACGATGGGCGATTAT
>CAZNMP010000265.1:0-5102 GCA_964573875.1 uncultured Planctomycetaceae bacterium
CGATGCCCTGTTTCGGATTCTGCCCCTGCGGCCTGAAGCACAAGAGCAGTTAGATCAATTGCTGGGCAACGACGTCCCGCTGGGTGTGCTGACCGACGTCATCAGCTTTATGCTGAACATCGCCCCGGCTTGTAAGCAATCGCTGCTGGCCGAGGTGGATGTCTATCGTCGGGCGGAATTGCTGTTGGCACATCTTGTCCAAACGGCCGTCGATGTAGCGCCCACCAATGAAGGCGTCACCTGCTTCCCGCCGGAATTCAGCATGAATTAGTTTTGGTCGTAGCCTTACCGCTTGGCAGTCGTCTGCTGGAAGTGATATTCCGGGTTTTGCACGCTGAAATCCTCGTCGGTAAATCCAACGTTCACCTTCAAATCCATGTAGGTGTATTCCTCGAGCAATTCCGGCTCGCCGCCCGGCTCACGCGGCCAATCGTAGGATTCGTAGCGAATGGGAGCCATCAGCTCGTTATCAACAAAAATCCTCGCCAAATGGAACCGGAACACGTCGCGCTTCGTCGGATGCACCACCTGGATGACCGTGCATGGCCGCTTGTTGACCTTGGCCGATGTGAAATACTTCACTTCGCACTCGCCATAGTTGAGGTCTTGCTGTCCGACTTCAACCAGACGGCGGACCAAATTGACCAAACCGATCTCGGTCAGCGGATAGTTGCGGCCGGTCATCGCGACCATGCCTTCAGGGTGCAAGGAGACCGTCACGGCCATGTGGGCTTTGTGAGCCAGCAGATTCCCCTGATTCTGACCGGCAACATAAATCACCTCTTGCCCCTTGACCGAGCCCGGGGCCAAAAAATACACATAAACGCTGAACGGTTGATGGCGAATCTTCACGAACACATACTCGTAGCCGCTTAGCCTGCTGCCCACGCGCTCGCGCCGGACCAGCGTCGCGGAATAGTCTTTCAAATTTTCCAGGGCAGGCAAGCCTTGCTTCGCCCAACGCAATACCGGCGTCAACGGATGATCTTCCGGCTTGGCCGGCGCTGCCTTGCTTGTCCCACTTAACAACGTTGACGGCAACACGGCCGGCGTTTCCGCAGATCGAGCCGAGGCTCCCGAAATGCTTTCCGACGGCAACGAAGCCGCTACCGTTCGGCCTGTTGATTCTTCGCCGTAAACGAGAGAACTCGCCAATAAAAACGCAACTGCGGCAAATGCCGGCAAGCTAGAGGAGAACTTCATGGTGTTTATCATCGCAGAACGCTGCTTCCTTAGAGGAGATAAGGGGCCGCTGCTAACTTTCATTGTTGCACTTTGCGCCCGATAGGGAAATATACATCTCCCCCGACGGATGGCTAGGATTTTTCCGAATTGGGAGCGAAAAAACATCACCGGCCGCTACAATCCCTACAGTCGTTATGGTTGAAGCATTTCCGGCATCTTGTTTTTCGATTTCCAATTCAAAACTACGCCGATTCTACCCATCTTGAATACATCAACCGTCCACGATTCGTTTGGCAAGCCGCTTGGGGCTTCGCAAAGACGCCGCCGCGCAACTTTGACTTGGAATCCGTATTACTGCTTACTACGTAGTGCGTTGCACATTGGTTTATTGCGAAAAGAGATGCCGCTTGCGCCGATGCGAAGCAACCTATTCCACGGCAAAACACACGGTAATGGCATCAACGCCGTGCCGTGCGGGCAGGGTGCTTTTGGCCTTGCTTAATGGCCAGATAATTCGGATTGTCAGCCTTGCCGGTCAGTTCATAGAGAAAACGACTCGGCAACGTCGCCCGGGGTTTACCCCATTTGTTGCGGTTGAGCGCCAGCGTAAGCGTAAGACGTCGCTGCGCGCGTGTAACGCCCACATAACACAACCGCCGCTCCTCATCCACGTCCGCCCCCGGAACTGCGATGCTGCGATGGTGCGGCAGCGTCCCTTCCTCCATGCCGACCATGTAGACCTCCGGAAACTCGAGCCCTTTAGCCGCATGAAGCGTCATCAGCGCCACGGCGTTCCGCTCCAGTTTCGATTCCTTGTCTTCATCGGCTTCGCTGCCGGTCAGAGCCACTTCCTGCAAGAAGCCCGACATCGTCGGTTTCTGGGCGCGCTGCGAATAGCTGGCCACTGCGTTGACCACTTCTTCAACCGCCGCCCAGCGGGCCTCTTGATCCTCGGCGTCGGGATACAACCGCGTTAGCTCGTCCTTGTATCTGATTTCTCGCACCAAGTTCTTCACAATTTCCACTGGCCGCTGCTCTTTCAACTGATGGCGGAAACGCTCGATCATCTCCCGGAAACGTTCCACGGCCTGCCGAGCCGTTGGCATCAGACCGGTCAACTGATGAATTTTCGGCAGCAGTTCCCAAAGCGGCTTGCCGGCTTTGATCGCTTCGTCCATCAGCCGTTTCACCGTCGTTTGGCTGATGCCCCGCGCAGGCAGATTGATGATCCGCAGCAGCGAAACCTCGTCGGCCGGATTGGCCAGCAGTTTCAAATAGGCCAAAATGTCGCGAACTTCCTTGCGATCGTAGAACGACATGCCGCCCATCAAAACATAAGGGACTTTCGCCCGTCGCAATTCCATTTCAAACGCGCGGGGCTGCTCATTCGTGCGACAAAGGATGGCAAAATCCTTCGCCTGCCGTTTTTTTTCGGCAATCCGCGAGGCGATCTCGCCCACCACGGTTTTGGCTTCCTTCACTTCGTCTTCAATCTGCAAAATGCGCGGTGCCTCGCCGCTGAACGTCGCCCGCAACACTTTTCCATGCCGCAGCTTGTTGAACGCGATAAGTCGGTTCGCCCAATCGATGATTTCGCGTGTTGAGCGGTAATTCACTTCCAGCCGGACCACTTTGGCCTCGGGCCAATCTTTTTTGAAACGCAAAATATGGGCCACTTCGGCCCCGCGCCAACCGTAAATCGATTGGTCGTCATCGCCCACGACGCAAAGGTTGCGATGGCCCGAGGCCAGCGCCTTCACAATTCGATATTGGCTGGCGTTGGTGTCTTGATACTCATCGACCAGCAGATGATCGAAGCGGCCTGCTTCCGCCTCGCGCACCTTGGCCGAATTGGTCAACAGTTCTTCGGTCAACAACAACAAATCGTCGAAATCGACGGATCCTGCCAATTTCAACGCATTTTGATAGCGTCGATAGGCCATCGAGGCCAAATGCTCCTTGTCGGTCTGAGCCAAAGCGGCGGCTTCCTCCGGCCGAACCGAGGCTGACTTCCAGCGGCTGATCAGATACAACAAATCTCCCGGTCGCAGCAGCCCGTCGCCCACCTTAATCTCGCGCAACACCGTCCTCGCAACGCCCTCCTGATCGCCGCGATCGTAGATGGCGAAAGTTGCCGGATAGCCCAGCAATTTAATGTGCCGCCGCAAAATCCGCACACATAGCGAATGAAACGTCGACATCTCGGGCCGTTCTTTGCTCTTCTTACCCAACAACGAGCCCGAGCGTTCCTGCATCTCGTCGGCCGCCTTGTTCGTAAAGGTGACGGCCAAAATCCTGCTGGGCCGAATCCTATTCCGAATCAGCTCCGCGATGCGATACGTAACGACGCGCGTCTTCCCCGTTCCCGCGCCCGCCAACACCAACAGCGGCCCCGAAAGCGTATTCACGGCATCATATTGGGCGGGATTCAGATCCATGCGTCAACGACATTAAGCTTTGCCATAATAAGTTTCTGTTGCGGAAGGTCATTTTGTCATCCTGAGCTCAGCGAAGGATCTCAAAAACCACAGAGATTCTTCGCTGCGATCAAAATGACTGCTCCTCGGTTAGCCTTTCCAACAGATACGAATAAGGAGGAACACTAATTTCCTCTGATCGACACTAATGAAAACCATTAGCGAGAATCAGCGAAAATTAGTGTTCCTAAAAAACACCTTACTATTTATCGTGAGGATGTTCTGGAATCCAAATAGCAGGGCCGTTCACGGCTCTTGTCCGCCGCAGGCGGTATTAGGCCCGGCGTTTACGCCGGGACAACGGACCCGAACAAACCAATTTTCTTCAACCCTGTCTTATGTTGTCAGGGGCGTTTACGCCCCTCCTGCTCCTATTTCCCCACTGTTTTGTTTTCCAATCCCAGACGCCCTCATTGAACGTAGAAACGCATTGATCGGAAATGTCCCGCAAAACCGCCTATCCGTAAACAAATTCCATCTCAACCTTGATGTCGGGATGCAGGCTGTTCTTAACGGGGCACGCCCGGGCCGCGGCTTCGACTTTCTGCCGACCAGATTCCGAAATCGCCCCCGCATTCGGTAACCGGACCGTCAGCTTGATCGATCCAATGCGACGAGCGGGCGCAGTGGCCATCTCAAAGCTCTCTTGAACCATCATGCCCGCAACGTTGATCTCATTGCGCTCCGCCACAACCGCAGCCATACTCATCACACACGTGCCCAAGGCCGCTACGGCCAACTCGATAGGCGAAAAGTGATCGTTCAATCCGCCATGATCGGCCCCAACGTCGGTATGCACAATCTTTCCGGTCTTCTCGCGCGTCGCCTCGCAACGCAATTGCCCCTGATATCGCACGGTAATTTCGGATGCCATGACTTATTTCCTTTCATAGGAATGGGATACGCCGTTGGCCAACCCCAAGAACCTCAACAGCGTAACATGCAAACGCCCCTTTCGACAAGGCCGGGGTCTATCGTGGGAGCCAACCAATTTGGGGAAATGCGTAGGGCGGGTCAAGCGAAGCGATGGCCCGCCATTTTCCAGAAATTTCTCCCTGGGCCATTAATCCGCCCCATCGAAAACAGATCGGCCCCTCCTAACGTGGTCCGGGTTTTTTCGTGCGAATCCGAACCCGCGATTCATCGACAATGGCCAATCCGCCCTGCAAACGGTCGAGGAGCCCCGAATCGATCAAGCGTTGGACAAGCGGTTCAAGGATCATCCAACGTTGATCATGTAAACGAAACACCACAATTCCCGCATGGCTGCTTAAGGGGTAATGGCGAATATCGGCAAAATCAAGGTCAAATGTCATCAACATTCGCCCTTCCAAACAGGCCGCTTGCAGAACTGTGGGATCCTTGCTGCCCCCCAAAGCTTCCTCGACGACGGTTGCAACGTCATGTCCCTTGGCTCGCAGCAGTTCCGTCAACGCCGTG
>CAZNMP010000266.1:0-5078 GCA_964573875.1 uncultured Planctomycetaceae bacterium
AAATAATACGATACTCACTAAAATTCTTGTTTTCACTGTTTTCACCCTTTCGCAATTGCCCATCTGAAACGTTAGCCGCAAGCGACTGGGCCAAGAATCTTCTACTATCCCCCAACCACTATTCCATCGCGCAGCATTGCTCCCGCTCCAAATACGCCCGACCTTGGCGTATGCCAATATGATCCCAGGGCAATGCCGACGGGGCAGGGCAGGGGAGGTGCAACAATTTTTCGACATCCACTCCCGCATCGGCAATCGCTTGCTGCCATAGCTGCGGCTGAAATTTCTCGGCCCAGCCGTCAAACCGCGCGCCGCGTCGCCAAGCCAGCTCAATTGCGTGCCCCAAACGACGGTCGCCGCGACACATCACGCCTTCCAACAAACTGGCGTCAATATCATGGCATTTCACCTGTACGCTTCGCAACTGCTTATAGCGATGCAAAAACTCGTGTGCGTTTCGGAAATACTCGCGCCGCTGCATCGCTTCCCACTGAAATGGCGTCTGCGGCTTCGGCACAAAATTCGACACATTGGCCACCACGTCGGCCAGCCGTCCCCGCACTTCCCGACCAAGCCGCGAAATCGCTTCTGAAAGTTCGATAATCCCTTCCAAGTCGCTCTCTCTTTCACCGGGCAATCCGCACATGAAATACAGTTTCACCCGCGAAAAACCGTTCTCAAACGCACGCCGGCAGCCGGCCAACAGGTCTTCGTTCGTGATCGGTTTGCCGATCCGCCGTCGCATGTCGTCCCGCGCAACCTCGGGTGCCAACGTCAATCCGGAATGCCGGTCGGTATTCATCAAATCGCCGACCAACAATAACTGCTCGTTGATCCGCAAACTCGGCAGCGATACGCTCACGCCCAATGGCCGAAACGTCTCCTGCATCCGCCGCATCAACTGGTCAAACTCCGGATAATCGCTCGTCGAAAGCGACATCAGTGATATTTCGTTGTAGCCGGTCGCGCGATACTGCTGCAAAGCCGCTTCGACAATCGAATCTATCGAGCGAAACCGCAATGGCCGCTTGAGCGTCGTGCTTTGGCAGAACCGACACTTCCCAGGGCAGCCGCGCATGATCTCGATCGTGATCCGATCATGCACGCATTCCACAAAAGGCACCACCGGCTTCGCAGGCGGCGAAAAGGCATCGAGATCCGTCACCACCGCCGGCTCAATATGTCGTGGCACATCCTCGCGCATCGGCCGCACCGCCGTCGGTCGCCCCACCGCATCCGATTGAGGTTCGTAGAATCGCGGCACATAAACATAAGGCAATCGTGCCGCCATCCCGGCAAGTGCCGTCTCACGATCACATCCCGCTTGCTTCAACTCCATCCACAAATCGCAAACAACCGGCAGCGATTCTTCGCCGTCGCCAATAACGAACAAATCGATAAATCGGGCCATCGGCTCTGGATTCACTACGCAAGGGCCGCCCGCAATCACCAACGGATGCTCCAGCGTCCGACGTTCCGCCTCCAACGGAATGCCGCCCAGATCCAACATCGTCAGCACGTTGCTGTAGCAAAGGTCGTACTGCAATGTAAAACCGAGCACATCAAACCCGGCAAGCGGCGTAAATGTTTCCAGCCC
This sequence comes from uncultured Planctomycetaceae bacterium, assembly GCA_964573875.1. Lineage (GTDB taxonomy): Bacteria > Planctomycetota > Planctomycetia > Pirellulales > Thermoguttaceae > CAYWGR01. Next base: position 1,598 of record CAZNMP010000266.1, read on the forward strand.
ATAGAGCGGCAATTGATTCTCACGCAACAGTTGCTCCATGTCGGCCAACGGCGCAAACGCCCGCTCGCAGGCCCAACCTTCCCGGCGATTCATCAAATCGTAAAGCACCTGCAAGCCATGATGGCTCATGCCGATCGAATAGGCGTCCGGAAAAGCCAGACACAGCCTGCCGCGAACTTTTTGACCGTGCTCTTGAAATTCCTTGACCGTGGCGTTCCATTCGCCGCCCGTATATTGAGCCGGCGTCAAAACCCGAGGAAGCACATAATCAACGATGCGTGTTTTCAGGGCTTGATTCAATGTTTTTCTTCTCAACAGCTTTCTGCAAAAAATGCGGATTGCAGAGCCATCCGCCCCTGCAAAATTCCTACAACCGTGATTTTCCGCAAAGAAAATCCCCAAAATGAATTATTGCAGATCCACTTGCCGGAAAACAGGGCCACCGAGTTGGGGGTCGGCTGGCTTTGCATCTATAATATCTCTATGAAATACATAAATTGCCGCACCGCCGTACTGTTCCTTGGCATCATTGCAGCCGCGCTGAGCACGACCGTTGCCCTGGCCCAATCGCGTTCGTCCTCCGATGCCCGCAATAGAATGGTTGATGAAGAGATCGTCGCCGCAGGCGTAAAGAACAAACGAGTGATCGAGTCGATGCGGTCAACGCCCCGGCACGAGTTCGTGCCCACCGCTCAACGAAAATATGCGTACCTCGATATGGCCTTGCCGATCGGCGAGGGCCAAACCATCTCGCCTCCATTCGTCGTCGCCTACATGACCGAGGCCATCGATCCGCAACCGACCGACAAAGTGCTGGAGATCGGCACCGGCAGCGGTTACCAGGCAGCCGGTCTGTCGCCGCTGGTCGCCGAAGTCTACACCATCGAGATCGTCGCTCCACTGGGCCACAAAGCCGCAAAGGTGCTAGAGAAGCTGAAGTATGAAAACGTCCATGCCAAGGTGGGCGACGGCTACCAGGGCTGGCCCGAACATGCACCGTTCGACAAAATCATCGTCACCTGCTCGCCCGAAAAAGTGCCCATTGCCTTGGTTGAACAACTCAAAGAAGGCGGTCGAATTGTAATCCCCGTCGTCGAACGCTACCAGCAAACGCTCTATCTGCTCAAAAAAGAAAAAGGCAAGATGGTGTCCGAGGCCTTGCAGCCCACCTTGTTCGTTCCAATGACCGGTCGGGCCGAAGCCGGCCGCGAGGTCCTGCCTAATCCCAAGCGGCCGACTATCGAAAACGGCGGCTTCGAAGTCGTCGACGGCGATCCCCCCATCCCCGCCGGCTGGCATTATCAACGTCAACTAAAAATTGTCGAAAGCAAAAACGCCCCCGAAGGTGAACGCTATGTCACATTCAGCAACGCTTTGCCCGGCCGCAACAGCCACGCCTTGCAAGGCTTTGCCGTCGATGGCCGAAAAGTATCCCAGCTTGATCTTTCCGCCCAGGTCCGCGGCCGCGACATTCGCCCCGGCTCAAGCCCCCAACAATTGCCCAGCATCACAATCGGTTTCTACGACGAAAACCGCGCCGGCGTCGGCGAAGCCGGCCTCGGCCCTTGGCGCGGCACGTTTGACTGGCAATCCGAAACCAAGCGAATCCCCGTTCCCCCCAAAGCCCGCGAAGCCATCATCCGCATCGGCCTCCTCGGCGCCATCGGCGAAATCTCCTTCGATTCCATCGAGATGAAAGCTGTGCCGAAGTAGGACGGAAGGACGTGCGGCGAAGGGACAAAACAGGGATAAAATTAGGCGAAGAAACAAGATTTGGCGAAGGAACAAAATTAGACGATGGGACAAAATTAGGCGAAGGGACGGCAATACAATACTCACCTCGCCCGCTTGCGGGAGAGGGGCTGGGGGTGAGGGCGGTCAGCAGCCAGAGAAAGCATTCCGTGGCCCGTGAAGCAATTCCGAAATCCCCCGCCTTCAATCCCTAAATCCCTAGCCCCTAGTCCCTAGCCCCTAGTCCACCGCCCACCGAAACGGCTCGTTCGCCACCTCGTAGCCCGGTCGAATCCCAACATTCAGCAACAATCCCAGTGCCATCGCATGGGCCAAAAGTCCCGACCCTCCGTGACTCACCATCGGCAACGACAGCCCCGTAACCGGCAACAGCCCCACGGTCACACCCGTATGGATCAACACTTCCACCGCAAATAACGCCGAAATCCCAATGGCCAGCAAGCGTCCAAAGGGCTCGCGAGTCTCAGCCGCAATGGCCAAGCCTCGCCAAACGATCCAGGCGTAAAGCCCCAGCATAAATGCCATGCCCGGCAATCCAAAACGCTCGCCCACCACGCAAAAAATGAAATCGCTCTGTGCCTCAGGCAGCCTGTATGCCGTGGGATCATCGGTCAGTTGCCCCGTCACGAAACTTCCCCAAACGCCGCCCATCGCACGCATCTGCTTCGCTTGGTAAAGCTGATAGGCCTCCTTGCTAGGCTGGTTGCCTGCCGCCGGCTGGTCGAACAACGAAACAACCCGTGACCGTTGATAATCGCTCATCTGCGTCCAAAGCAAAGGCAACGTCAACAATCCCGCCGCAACAATACAGACCAAATCACTGCGTTTCGCACCCGCCGCGAAAAGCATGATGAAAAAAATGGGCAGAAACACCATCGATGTTCCAAGGTCCGGCTCCTTCAGAATCAACAGCACCGGCATCAACGTAATCGCCAACGGGCCAAACAGTCCCCGAAGCCGGCGAAAGTTGTCGCGATACATCAAATAACGTGCCAACGCTAACACATAGGCCACCTTCGCAAACTCCGAAGGCTGTAGGCCAAACCCGCCCACCCGAAGCCAACGCCGGGCTTCATTCACCGGCGGTCGAAAATACACAGCCGCCAACAGCAGAAGCGACAACACAAAGATTGCGTAACTCCATCGGATCAGCACTCGATAACTGGGCGCCGTCAGCAAAAACATTATCGCAAACGCAATTGCGGAAAACGCCATCTGCTGATGCAAATACCGACCGCTGCCGCCGGCCAATTCCTCGACCCGCGCAATCGATAGCAACCCCAAGCCGACCAGCATCACGGCAGCCGCCACCAGAGACCAAGGTAATCGTCGAGTCCATTCGGCAGTCTTCATGGCCTACTCTGTACTCTGTTTATAACGGTTGTGTCAATTGTGACGGTCAACCCCAAGGGAGAACCGTTCCATTTTCGAGGGGGGACGGGGGGGAAAATGGCACCACGGTAAGGAAAAAACTTGCTAAAGTGTGTGATTTTAGCAGTTTACGGTATTGCGCAACTCACCCCAGGCTACTTGAATTTCAGTTTCTAGCTGCTATGTTTATTTGTGAGGTTTGGGTATTTAGTTCGTTTTTTAGGAAGGGAGTAAACACATCCATGAAATCTTGGAAGAGCTTGCTGATCGTTGCAGTGGTCGTCGCGGTCTTTGCCTCGGCAGCACCACAGGCGGATGCCCAGTGGGGTTACTATCGTCCCGCAGTGTGGGGTTACGG
>CAZNMP010000267.1:0-5058 GCA_964573875.1 uncultured Planctomycetaceae bacterium
GGGCGGCAATCGAATCACGTAATCCTCCCTTCATTTTCTATTGGGAGCGGCTTTCGTCGGGCGTTGATGGCGCTGATTTCTGCGACCGATCCACGTATGTCGTGTGAAGCAGTTGGTGCGAAAGATGCCCCAACGGTTCGTGGAGGAATTCCTTGTACAGTTGCTCCACCTCGTGGTTCAGATGCGACTTACGCACGGAATGTTGGCGGTCATCGTTGTTGACGCCGTCCGTCCGCGCTTTCCGCATCATCGTATTCGTGGGAATCAATTGTCCGCCGCCACCGATGCAGCCGCCCTCGCAAGCCATGAACTCGATGAAGTGATAATGGGAAAACTCACCGCCTTGGCGAACGGACTCGCAAATCTTCTTCGCGTTTCCCAAGCCATGCGCTACCGCCACCTTGACCTCGATCCCACCGACGGGAATCGTGGCAGTCTTAACGCCGTCGAGCGTTCCGAGACTTTGGAATTCAAGCGTTTTGAGCGGTTCTTTGGTTATGACTTCGTAGGCCGTGCGAAGCGCCGCTTCCATGACGCCGCCGGTACGGCCGAAAATCGGCGCAGCTCCGGTATATTGTCCCAAAAGCGGATCATGTTGTTCCTCGGGCATTGCAGCCAAATCGATTCGCCCCATTTTCAACAACTTAGCGGCCTCCCGACTCGTCAATACCACATCAATGTCCTGGAAGTGATCGCTTTCCTCAATCTTGTCCTTCTCGCGCCAATACTGATAGGCCGAATCCATCTCCTCGCGGGCGGCTTCGATCTTTTTGGCCGTGCAAGGCATGATGGAAACAACGAACACATTTCGGGGATCAACGCCCAGTTTTTCGGCGGCGAATGTCTTGGCAACCGCGCCGAGCATCTGCTGCGGCGACTTGGCCGTCGAAAGATTCGGGATCAAGTCTGGATAGAAGATTTCGCAATAGCGAATCCAACCGGGCGAACAGGATGTGAATTGCGGCAACACGCCGCCGGAATTCAGGCGATGGAGCAACTCGTAGCCTTCCTCCATGATGGTTAGGTCGGCGCTGAAGTTGGTGTCCCATACTTGCTGGAAACCCAACCGGCGCAGCCCGGCGTAGAGCTTGCCCGTCACCAGCGTGCCCGGCTCCATGCCGAATTCTTCACCCAAGGTGGCGCGAATCGCCGGAGCGAATTGCACCACAACATACTTATCCTTGTCTTTCAAAGCGTCCCAGACCTTGCGGGTATCGTCCACCTCGCGCATGGCTCCCAACGGCCGCGAATAGGGACACGGTTCACAACCCATCAGCTTCGCTACAAAGCCGGGTATTTTGCGAAAGCCCATCGGGCAACTCAAAATGCACTGGCCGCAGCGAGTGCATTTGGCGTCATCAAAGATTACGCCTTCTTTTTCGTCAAAACTTAATGCCCCCACGCCCTGAATGGTGTTGCACGTATCGACGCATGCCCGACATCGGACACAGGAGTTAGGATCGTGGAAAATCGACGGAGAGGAACCGCGAGGATCGAATTTCCACTGCGTCCGCTTTTCTTGGCTAATGAGACCGCGCGATTCCGCTTCGGCGGCGACAAATTCTTGGGTTTGGCGAATGAATTGGCATTGCCCATAATCTCGCAAGTGGCAAAGCCGTTCTTGCAATGCGGATTCGAGTTGTTTCGACCGCGTTTGGATAACCATGCCATCCTGAACCGGCCGATCCGCCCAGACAGACAACGGCACGATCTGCCCATTCACTTCGATCAGATTCGCCAACGGGCATCGAGGATTGTTGATCCAATCTTGCTCTTGGCAGATTCTCAGGTGGAATAGTTTTCGCTTTTGTTGCGTCAACAAGTCCAATACGCTGACAGATTGCTCTAAAGACACCTTCCGGTCGTCAAGTTGGATGGTAGCGGGCACGATAAACTCTCCGTCTCCACAATGTAGGGGGTGCTAAAGTGGCGGGCTTGCCAATAGTAATACTATTTCGAGAATCGTAACACGCCCTTGCCATCCTAGCTGCTTTCGGTATTGCCGTCAATATGCAACTTTTTTCCAACGGAACACTTTACAATGCAGACGTAGATGCCAATCCAGAGTCATGCCGAATTGCTTTTTCGAGGATCGGCGCACGATTCCATGCAGGCACGGCTCCAATAGCGCAGCCAATCATGCTTATCAGAATTTTCTTGGCAACAGACCCAAGCGGCATCATATTGCAGGAAAATGGCCGTACAAGGAATCGAGAAGAGGAGATCAGTGCGTCGAGACCGGGTATCTTGACCAAATCGTCAACGTACTGCGTTCGGCATGGGATTTCAGGGCGATTGCATCCAGAATAGAGAGACCATCGTTGTCAACGAACCGATCCACAACAGAACCGTGATCAATGTGCAAAAAGCGGCCCAACGAACGCACTTGTGCTTTAAGACCGCTAGCCGCGAAACTTCGACGATTTGGGCTCCCAGCTCATCGAGCCAAGCGGATTCCGACATGGCGTCGAGATCGCGAGCGTATTGCTGGTGATTCTTTCCGTATCGAGCGACGATGTGTGCGAAGAAGACACGCCCTTGCGGCGCGCCGCCGCCGAATCTCGATATCACGCAGGTCACGACCAGCGTGAAGGTAATCACCATCGAAACGACATAAATCCCCACCAGCATCAAGGCAAATGCGATGCATCCGCTTGCGCAATCCTTAGAGACGTACAGCGCGCGCAATTTATCCAAATGACTGGCAATGAATCCGAACAACAACATATTGAAGGCGGAGATAAAGCCCGCCTTTGAATCCGCAAAACGGATTTGCTCTTGGATGTCGTCCAGAATATTGAAACAAGCGGAAATCCGCCACGGCAACGTCGAGGATGCCGTGATTTCGGGCGATGCCGACATAAAAAACCTGCGCTTTCTTCCAGGCTGAAGTTAAGCCGCTCGCTTGGCCGGCTCGACGCGCGGAATTTGAAGAATTACCGTGCGCAGGCGGCCGTCGCGTTCAACCAACAATTGTAGCGGCAAAGGCAGGCTCTTGGCTAGTTGGGCAAAAACGGCCTCGTCCGCGAAATTGCGGCCCGCAACTCCATAAATACGGTCGCCGACGCGAAGACCCGCTTGCGCGGCCAACGAGCCCGGCACAATGTGTGCGAGAATAATCACGCCCGGCTCGGCCTCATCGACGCGCCACAGAATACCCCATCGCATCGGATTGCCGGCAAGTTTGACATGCAATTCCAGTGGTTTTTTCTCACCCGGTCGTTCGAGGGTTACCGTTGCCGGACTTTCGGCGGCAGATACCGCGCTGAAAAAATCGTCATCCGTGCGTATTTCTCGACCGGCAAATCGAATAATGGAGTCGCCCACATGCACCCCGGCACGCTCGGCCGGCGAACCCGACGTTAAAGTGGATACACGCACGCCACCGGTTTTGGAGGCGTCTTCCAGCCACTGAACGCCCAGCCGATCCACCGGTTTCAAAGGCGAACCGAACAGACTTTGTTCCAAGTCGGGTGTTTCATGCCGTGCAGCTTCACGATACCGAACCGTCTCGGGCTGATCGGCCAACTCGTACAGAACGCCGAACAACAGCCGCGTCACCTGCGTCAATCCAGTGCGGTTGATCAACTTCGCGACATCGCTTGGCCGGTGGTATTCGTCATGCAAGCCCGTATGAAACATCAACACCGGAATGCCGTGGTCGAAAAAAGGAAAATGATCGGCATTCGGTTTCAGGGTCCACGAGAAATCAAGCCGCAAAGCGTCGCCTTCGTTCTGGCTGCTGACCAATCGCCGCCAACCATAGCCGCTGCGTGTGCCGAACACCATCAAATGCTCGTCGCGAAGACGCCCGATCATATCCAAATTAATGGCGGCAACGATATGGTCCAAAGGAACGGTGGGATTGGCCACCCAATGCTTCGATCCCAGCAGGCCCTTTTCTTCGGCATCCCAATTCGCAAAAAGAATCGACCGCTTCGGCGGGGTCGAAAGAACTGTAAATGCCTTGGCCAACTCCAAAACAGCCGACGTGCCGCTGCCGTTGTCGTCGGCCCCGGGATGCAAATAACCGTAGGGCCCCAAGCTAAATCCGCGGCCACCATAACCGATGTGATCGTAGTGGGCGGCAATCACAACAACGTAATCTTTGAGCTTGGGGTCGCTTCCTTGAATAAACGCTAGAACGTTGCGGAAATTCGGTGCGAACGGCTGAGTGAATTGCCCGTTGGCGCCCCGAGGAAGCAGGTGCAGCTTGGTATACTGCTCGACCAAGTAGTCGGCCGCCGCCAACCCGCCGCGAGTACCGCTTTCCCGGCCTTCCATCGACGGGTCTGCAAGCTGTTCAACTTGCTCGCCCAGTTCTTCAGCCCGAATCGAATTCAAGGCTGCTTGATAGGAAGAATTTTTCTCAACCGCCCAGACCGAAACGGTCCAGGCGCAGGAGAGCAACACCACTAGCAGAGGCCGGAAAATACGGAGGCTGGATCGCATGGGGGGAAATTCCTATGCAGTATTATACCACAAGCTGAGCGCGGGAATGAATAAGCGCTCAGCAATCATGGAAAGCTGTCAGCCATCAGCTTTCAGCAGTCAGCCGACGACGATCTTGAACTGTGTTTCGATGGTTCGTTTGGCACTGCCATCCTTGCCAGGGCATTATTCGGCGGAGTTGCGATCATGATCTGCGCTCAGCACCACTTCTACTAACCAGCTTTGCTTAACGAGAATGGCCGAACCGGCATTGTTTGCACTTTGGCTTGGATTGCATTGGATCAACTAAGCGAAGAAGCTAAAGGAAGGCAGCAGCATACCCCCCCGTCTGCTTGGATAACCGTCACAACCGCTAGTCTCCACGTCAATTTGACTTATCCGCATTATGCTGTAGATTTTACCATCCCTCCTTGAGCTTCAGTTACATACCCCCATGCCAACCGAATTAGCCACCCTCGAACAACCCCAATCAGCACCCGTTCGCATCAAGCAACGGCATTCGGTGCTGATTATCGATGATGACGATACGTTGTCGGATGTTCTGAGCTACCGGTTGAAAAAGCAAGGCATTAAAGCGACTGCCGCCTATTCTGGCGCGGCGGGGTT
>CAZNMP010000268.1:0-5050 GCA_964573875.1 uncultured Planctomycetaceae bacterium
CAAGGACGGAACCTTGCGCCCCTATATGACGGCGAAAATGCAGTTCGAGGTGGCGCGTCGTCCCGACGCAATTTTGGTGCCCAACCAGGCGTTGAATTGGCAGCCGACGTGGGAACAAGTTGCATCCTCGGCCAGAGACGATTTAACGCAGCCGACTTCTCGGCCCGAGCCTCGCGCGGAATCGAAAGAAGGCCAGCAGGAAGACGCAACGCCCAAAGTCGATACCGGTAAACCGACGCTTTGGACCGTGGATGAAAGCGGTTTGGTCAAACCCGTCGCGGTGAAGGTCGGACTTACGGACGGGATGGTGACGGAGATTGTCGGCGGCGACATCAAGCCTGGCGACACCGTGGTGGTCAACATATTGCGCGAGGCACAGCCCGATTTCGTTTCCGGTTTTATTTCCAAGGTTACGAAGAAGTAGCAGAGCAGCACCATGCCATTGATCGAACTCAGCCACATCTTCAAGACGTATCATCTCGGCGATGTCGATGTGCCCGTATTGAAGGACGTTTCGCTCACGATCGAGCGCGGCGAATACGTTGCCCTGATGGGGGCCTCGGGCTCGGGAAAGACCACCCTGATGAATTTGCTGGGGTGTCTCGACACGGCCAGCGCCGGTTCATTTCGTTTTGACGGCGTTGAAGTGACCGAATTGTCGACTTCGCAGTTGGCCCAATTGCGAGGCAGCCGCATCGGCTTCGTATTCCAAAATTTCAACCTGTTGCCCCGCGCCTCGGCCCAGGAGAATGTGCGCATGCCGGCGGCCTACTCGGTCGAGAAAACCACGCATGGGCAATTGCAGTCGATAAGCCGGGATTTGTTGACCATGCTCGGCCTGGAAAAGCGGTTGGACCACTCGCCCGCCAAGCTTTCGGGCGGTGAACAACAGCGGGTGGCCATCGCCCGATCGTTGGTCAATAATCCCAAAATGCTTTTGGCCGACGAACCGACGGGCAACTTGGACTCGAAGACCGGCAAGGAAATCCTCGAAGTGTTCCGCCGGTTGAACGAGGAAAAAGGGATCACCATTCTCATCGTGACGCACGATGCCGAAGTCGCCCGCCATGCCAATCGGGTCATTCGTATTTCGGACGGCCGAATCGTGGAAGATCCGCACGAGCATCGGCATGCGCCCCTGCCGGCTCCGCATCACGGCGCGGAATTCACCCGCCGGCGGACCCGCAACAGCCTGCGCGTGGCGATGGGGGCTACCCGCATTGCATTACAGGCCTTACGGCGCAATGTGATGCGCACCGTGTTGACCATGTTGGGCGTGATTATCGGCGTGGCCGCGGTGATTGCCGTGATGGAAATCAGCCAGGGAGCGTCGAAAGCAATTCAAGTGACGGTGACCAACATGGGCGCCAACATGGTGTTGGTCACTCCCGGCGCTCCACAGCGCGGCACAAGCAGCATCGGCGAAAAGAAGGACTCGATTACTCCGGAAGATGCGGATGCCATCGAGAAGGAATGTCCCTCGGTGGTGTGTACCGCGCCGATCGTGAATGCCTGGGGACAAGTGGTATACGGCAACCGAAGTTGGTCGCCCATCTATTTGACGGGCAGCACCGCATCGTTTTTGAAAGCGCGCAACTGGACCGATTTGGATCTAGGCCGCGTTTTTACCGAGCGTGAAATCGCAAGCGGAAGCAAGGTCTGTTTGATCGGCAAAACGCTGGTGCGCGAATTGTTCGGCAGCCGCTATCCCATTGGCGAGGAAATTCGCGTGAAAAACGTGCCTTTCCGTGTGATCGGCGTGTTGAGCGAGAAAGGCGCTAATCTTCTGGGCACGGATCAGGATGATATTTTGCTGGCCCCATGGACGACGGTGAAATATCGCATCAGCGGATCCGCGCCGAGCAGTGCGCCGCCGATGCGCGATTCGAACCGCGCGCCGCCGGGCCGTTCATTGGCCGAACGTTTGCCGGGCCTTCAGCATCGCATCCGCTCCGAAACGGTCCACCAGATCATGGTCAAGGCCCAATCGCCGGAAGCCGTCGATAAGGTGACCGAGGAAATTACCCAATTGCTTTGCGAACGGCATCGCGTTACCAAGGATGAGGCCGATTTCCGCATCTACGATATGGCCGAGGTCTCCAATGCCTTGAAAAAAACGGTGAAAATGCTTTCCGGCTTGGTCATGGCGATTGCGGCCGTTTCGTTGATCGTCGGCGGCGTGGGCATCATGAACATCATGCTGGTTTCCGTGACCGAGCGCACGCGCGAGATCGGGCTTCGCATGGCCGTCGGGGCCGATGCGACCGATATCTTGCGTCAATTTTTGGTCGAGGCGGTCGTGCTTTGCTTGGTAGGCGGTTTCGTCGGCATCTTGGCCGGCCGAGCGGGCTCGCTGCTGGTGGGTTCGTTGATGGGCTGGCTTACCTATGCCTCGCCCAGCGCTGCGGTAATCGCCGTGGCCGTTTCGGTCACAGTGGGAATCACTTTCGGATATTATCCCGCCTGGAAAGCTTCGCGATTGAATCCGATCGATGCCCTGCGCTATGAATAACGGAGACTGATCGCCATGGCGCATATCGCGATTATTTGCCGCGAGGATGCCGGACATCTGTTGTCGATAGGTCCGATTGGAACCGAATTAGTCGCGCGGGGACATCGCGTTACGATCATCGGGCGCGATCGAGCCTCGGGCATCGCGGAAAAGCTGGGGCTGCCCTTGCACAAAGTCGATTACGACGACGTGCCATGGCGCAGCTCGTATCTTGAATGGGCGGCCTTCAGCCTTTTTCGATCCGGTTGGCGCATCACCATGCGCGACGGTTTTCGCTGGCGGGCCGAAGCGATACTGCGGAAAATGCCGCAGGCATTCAAGGAATTGGCCATTGACGGCGTCGTGGTGGATCAAACAGTTTCATCGGCGGGCACTGCCGCCGAACATGCCGGCATCCCCTTCGTCACGATTTGCTCGGCCCTGCTGTGGAACGAAGAGATCGGCGTGCCGCCGCAGTATACCCCTTGGCTTTATTCCGAGGATCCCCGCGACTTGCGTCGCAATCGTCTCGGCTACGTTGGCTGGCACTGGTTTCATCGGCCCGAGTTGAAAACGATCAACCGTTACCGCAAAAAATGGGGCTTAAGTCGATTCGATCGCATCGATGACGCATTCTCGACGTTGGCGCAAATCTCGCAGCTTTGCCCGGAGTTTGATTTTCCACGGAAGGAATTGCCGCCGCAATTGCATTACATCGGATCGCTGGCGGCGCAACGCAAGGTGACGGCCGATCCATCGTTTCCCTGGGAGCGTCTGGACGGACGGCCTTTGATCTTCGCATCGCTCGGCACGGTACCCGACCCGGTGAATTTGCCGGTTTTCCGAAAAATTCTCGCCGCCAGCAAAGGGCTAAACGCCCAGGTGGTTTTGGCTTTGGGCAAGTGGGAAGACGAGAAGGAGTCGTTGCAAGAAAAACTGGGGACCATTCCCGAAAACGTGATCGTGGTCGATTTTGCTCCGCAATTGGCGTTGCTCGACAAAGCAACGCTGCTGATTACGCACGCCGGTGTGAACACCGTGCTGGAATCGCTTTGTCGCGGCGTACCCATGATTGCGCTGCCGCGCAGCGCCGACCAACCGGCCATGGGAGCGAGAGTCGCCTATGCCGGCGTCGGGCTAAGGGATTCCTTTCATCATTGTTCCCCGGAAGATTTACGAGGTTTGATCGAGCAAGTATTGGCGGACGACAGCTATCGACAACGCGCAAAAACCATTGGGGAAGCGTTGATCGCCGCCGGCGGAGCGCGACGCGCGGCCGAAATCGCCGAACAAGCCATTCTCAGCCGGCGACCCGTTCCACGCTGATATTTTTGCATCGTGCTTTACAACTTGGGCAGGCTATCATGGCGCATTATGCGATTCTATGTCCTCATAACGCAGGACACTTGTTGCCTTTGGGCACTGTGGGCCGCGAGCTAATGAATCGCGGGCATCAGGTTACGGTCGTCGGCACGGCATTATCCGCACCTCTTGCGAAACAATTCGGTCTCTCCATGCATGAATGGACGATCGACCACATTCCCTACCCCTCGGGCTGGGTGATGTGGAAGCTTTTTTCACAATTCAACGCCGGTTGGATGATTGATTTGCGCAAAGGCTATTACCGCCAAGCGGAGATATTGCTTGAGCTTGCTCCCGCAGCGATTCGAGCGCTCAAGGTAGACGGCCTTCTGATCGACCAGACATTTTTAGGCGGCGGCTCCGTTGCTCAACATCTAGAGCTCCCCTATGTCACAATATGCTCGGCGTTGCCCTGGAATCTAGACGTTGTTGCGCCGCCGATATTTACGTCTTGGTTTCCTGCCAAAAGCATGGTCGGTCGGTTGCGTAACCGTCTGAGCGCCCGCATTTGGCAATGGTACATGAGCCCCACCGTCCAACTTATCAATCGCTATCGTAAAAAATGGAAGATGCCGAGGATCAGCGGGGTGGAAGGCGAATACTCGCCCTTGGCTCAAATCTGCCAACTGTGCCGCGAATTCGACTTTCCCCGGCGTAATGCTCCTCCGACCTTGCATTACGCAGGCCCACTGGCAGCCAATCGTCCCTCGGGCGACACTGATTTCCCTTGGGATCGCCTGGACGGCCGCCCTTTGATCTTTGCTTCGCTGGGCACAGTTCCCGATCCATTCAATTTACCTATTTTGAAAAAAATAGTGGCTGCCTGTGCCGGGGTGGATGCCCAACTTGTGTTGGCGCTCGGCAAATGGGTAGACCATAAGGGGCCTTGTATTCGAGAACGATTGGGCGAAATTCCCGGCGATCCGCTGATTGTTGATTTTGCCCCGCAAATTGAACTACTGGAAAAAGCCGCTTTAGCGATTACCCATGCAGGGCAAAACTCGGCCATGGAAGCTCTCAGCCGGGCCGTGCCCCTGGTGGCCGTGCCGCGCAGCGCCGATCAGCCAGGCGTGGCAGCCCGGATCGAATACTTTGGAGCGGGGCTCCGTGCGTTCTTTCGCACCGTAACGGTCGAGCAATTGCGGCAGATGATTCAACGAGTGCTTACGGAAGATTCCTTCCGGCAACGAGCAAAGC
>CAZNMP010000269.1:0-5043 GCA_964573875.1 uncultured Planctomycetaceae bacterium
ATGGCGGCAACAGCGACGGCCACTACTGCATGATTCCGCTCGCCGAGTACCTGCGTAAAGCCAACGAGAATACCTTTGTCGTAGTCCAGATCGAGGATCCCGAGACCCTGGAGCGCATCGACGAAATCGCCGCGGTGGACGTCGACCGATCGCCGGCGTCGGCGTGCTTGATCTGACCGGAGCTCTCGTCGATCGTCACCTCGGCCGGCTTGACCGGCTGGCCGCGCTGCGCCTTCATGGATCCCTCGACGATGATCCGGTCGCCGTCGGCGACGCCGCTCTCCACCAGCCAATTCGGACCGATGCCGCGGCGAATCACGACATGATTTTGATTTGTCCCGACTATCGGGCGACAACCTCCTGGATGGGCCCCGCCGCAGAAGCTGATATGGTTCAAATCATCCAGAATCTCAAAATTCAATACAACATCGGCAAAACCATTGTTACCGGTGCATCGATGGGCGGTGCAAGTTCGCTGGCTTTTACAGCGATTCATCCCAATCTGGTCGATGGCGTATGTAGTATCAATGGTCTCGCCAATTTCGTCGGCTACCAGAATTTCCAGGACGCGATTGCCGCTTCTTTTGGAGGCACCTACGAGGAAGCGCCTCAGGAATATCTCAAACGGAGCGCAATCAATTCGCCTCAGTCGTTCACGATGCCAATGTCGATTGCGGCGGGTGGAGCCGATACGATCACTCCCTCGGAGAGCATCCTCAGCTTGTATGACACGGTGAAGAACGCCAATCCGAAAAACGCAAATACTGCTTGTTTCTATCGTTCCACCGGCGGTCACAGCACGAATTACGTCGATAATGCGGTTGCTCTCGAATATGTAATTCGCCAAGCCAAGGGTATCGATACCGACATCCATCCGATTACGATCAATACCTCCTTCGAGTATCAAACCCTTAGCCAGGGAACAACAACGGATGCCGTCGTCGATGGTTGGACCGCATCGGGAACCGGGGTAGGAGTCGTGCGATTGACTCCCGAAAGTTACTCCATGAAGTTCGATGACGCAATCCCTGACGGCAGTCAAATGGCAATGGCGACGAATAATGCGTTATACCAGTTTACCGGGACGACCGTCCAGGCAGGCACGTATCACTTGTCACTTGTTGCGGCAAGTGGGAAGGACAATCCCGAGGTGGGAACTCTGCTGACCGGCTTCATGGTCGCGGATAACAATGTTGCTTCCGTCAGCGATCTGAAGTGGGGGACGCCCGATTCCTTCACGGCTGGTCCGGGACTGACTCCAGGAAAGTGGACTACGATCAATATCGACTGGATTGTCCAACCGGACAGTTTAGCGATTGGCAAATACCTCTATATCAACTTTTGGGCAAATTCAAGTAACACGTTGTATTTTGATAGTGTTAGCGTAACCTATACCACTATACCCGAGCCAGCCTCGTTATTCCTTTTATGTTGTGGCATAGTGACCTTGCTGTTGTTTGGAAGACGCATGTTCAATATCGTTTATTAATGTTTAGGTTGCCAATGATTCGTTGTGTATGCGTTTTTGCCTATTTTCCGGCCTCCCGTTGGTCGGCCTCGGCTCATTAGCTACCTTGGGATCAATTAGAGTTTTGTCCCAGACGGTAATGAAGACCTGCAACAGCCGCAAGTTCTATCGTGCCCCAGACTGTGTGTCAGAGATGTTCCGGCGGCGTGAACAAGGCATTAGGTGACGAATACTGTGTGACAAAAATCCAGTCCCCGCGAAACGGTTTCGCGAACTGTCAGAGGCGGGGAGGTGGAGCGGATGAGAGGGGGATTGGTTCCTTAAACCGCCGGCCATTGGCCCAGATACTTCTGATGCTCCGGCTGATTCAGCCATGCAGCGATCTTTTCGGCAATGTTCAGGATCGCGGCTTTGGTTTCCTCCGGATCGCTTACGGAGATTTGCAGCATGACCTTGATATTGACGGGCCATTTTTCTTTGCCCGGCATTTTCCAACGAAGACTGCCCAGGCCAAGCCGATCATAAACAACATTCTCGCCAATTTGATACCAATGAATGACGTAGACCGTCTCGCCGCTTTTTTCCCACGTTGTGAAGTACACGGGAATTGTTAGGTTATCCGAGATTTTTATGTTTTCTCGGGTCTCTTTCATCAAGTTCCAGCCATTACTGCGATAACAAGTGGTGGGGGAATGTTGGACGCCCTCGGCCGGATCCTTGAACATCGCCGTATGCATCGAGACGACCGCTCCAACGTCGTTTCGATAGATGCGATCCACAATAACATCCGCGCCAGTTGCCGCGGCGATTTGGGGATCCAACTGGGTATCTTCACCACGCCATCTGTCCAACTGCATGGGCATGTCCCGGAACGTCCACGAAGGCACCTCCACCTCGGGCGGTTTCAGTTGCACCTGCATTAGTTTGCTCACCCCATAGGTCAGAAAAATAATCCCAACGACTACTAAAAGGCGGATTGCAGTTTTGCTCATGGTGTTTCAAAAATGCGACAATCGAAGTGGTAACATCCGTAAAAACAGATGCATCATTGCCTGAACGACTCTGCTAACGAGAGAGAACTGGAAATAATCTGCTCAATAACCGCGTTTATTGATGTCTAGGCTGCCAAAAATCTCTCGTGTATCCGTTTTTGCCTATTTTCCGACCTCCCGTTGGTCGGCCTTGGCTCATTAGCTACCTAAAGATCAATAGGTGCATGGCCATCCGACTTAAACGGATGGGCAAACCTTGCAAAGTTTGGTCGAAAGAACAGTACGAGAGTATACTCTTTTACCTTAATCGAATCTATCCGGGATGTCAAATTGCCGTCATAATGGTGCGTAATCAGGGTTCCAGGCAGCGTTAAATTGAGGCAGGGCGGGCGTTTGGCCAGATTTGACGCCATTGGCCGTTACGGTCCAGCGTATGGAGGGTCGGCCAAGCGAATCCATCGACACAGCCTAATGAACTCACTGCTATCTTGATCGGCGTTCCAACGGGCAAAAAAGTCCGATCGCATGTACATGGAAACTCATCGACGACGCTCATCTGACCATTCAACTCAACAAAGGCGATAATATGCCACCCCACAAGTACAACGCAGCGCATTGGCAACTATGACATGCAACATGCAGGTATCTTCGCATCCGCTGATCGGGCTCTACGTACACGTGCCCTTCTGCCTAAGCAAGTGCGCGTATTGCGACTTTGCGTCGTATGCGGGGCGCGAGGCGGATATCCCCCGCTATGTGGATGCCGTTATTCGTGAGATAACCCGTCGCGGCGCGGAAACAGGGCATCCGAAAGCGAATACGATTTTTCTGGGCGGGGGCACGCCCTCACTTCTCGACGAGTTCCAGGTCAATCGCATCTTGGATGCGTTGTTTGAAACATTCCCAATCGAAGAGAATGCGGAGATCACCTGCGAATGCAACCCTGGAACACTGACGACGCCCTTTGCGCAGACGTTGCACAAAGCGGGTGTTAATCGGCTGTCCCTCGGCGCGCAAGCAAGGCAGATGCGTCTCTTGCGTCTCATCGGCCGAATCCATAATTGGGAAAATGTGATCGCTTCCGTGGAAATTGCACGCCAAGTGGGATTTGACAATATTAACCTGGACTTGATGCTCGGCCTACCTTCGCAAACCGTTTCGGATGTGCGCGAAACGCTGGAGGCCGCGATTCTGCTCTCGCCCACCCATCTCTCCTGCTACAGTTTAATTGTTGAGGAAGGAACGTCGATCTGCCGTGATATCACCACGGGAAAGCTAACGCTTCCAGATGAGGAAATCGACCGTGCCATGTACGAACTTGCGCGGCGGATGCTCGAAGAACACGGCTTTCATCAATATGAAATCAGCAATTTCGCACGAGAAGGGTACACTTGCCGGCATAATATCGGGTGCTGGAAGCGTGTGCCGTACCTTGGCTTCGGCTGCGCGGCGCACAGTTTTTATGAAGAATGCCGTACAATGAACCCGTCAAAGTTGGATGCATACTTGGCAGGCGAAGAACCGAAGACGGAACACATCTCAAAAGAAAAAGCACGGTTTGAGAGCATGATGTTGGGCTTGCGCATGACACAAGGCGTAAAGGAGGAGGACTTTATCCACATGCACGGAATGAGCATCTACGAGGCGTTCGGCGAAAAACTAGATAAGTCGATAAACGCTGGACTGCTTGAATGGCATCAAGGTGCTTTAAGGCTCACACGACTTGGCATGGATCTGGAAAACACCGTGCTCGTCGATCTCCTGTAACGTGAAAGGCTAAGGGGATCGTCGAATCTTACGGTAACCACCACCAAGGGGGTACGCGATTCAAGACCGTTTTTTGTGCATTTTTAGCCAATCCTAAGCAATGCGCGCTTCAGGACGGGATTTTTGGCGTTTTTCCTCGGTTCCGGCTGCTTTTCGACTTGCCTTTTTCGGTAAACCGGTTCAAATCATCACTTTTCCGATGGTGGAACGGGCAATCTGTTGTTCGCGGAAGGAGCACGCATGGGTTTTCTGTCAGGAACTGTCACTTTCGGATGTTTCCGCATCGAAGGCAAACAGCCGCGCCAATTCGGGCAGGAACATGTCAAGACGCTCGAAAAATTTGCGATTGGTCAGATGGAGACTTCCTCCGCCGAGCAGGCTGATGTAGGCTTTCTAGCCGGCAAACACCTCTTCGATCTTGACTTTGACCTGGAAAAGAACGTCATTGGCGATGCGCTCCACTGTGCCGTGCGAATCGACACCAATCAGATTCCCGCCGCTGTGCGCAAAGCGTGGCTGCAAATCGAACTGGCTGCATTCACGATCGACTCTCCCAGCGGGCGGCCGACCAAAGCCCAGCGTCAAGAGGCGAAAGACGCCGTCGAGGCGCGATGCGAAGAAGAATCCAAAGGCGGCAAATTTCGCCGTATGCAGCAGTTACCCATGCTGTGGGACGCCAGGCATGGCATTCTTTACCTCGGCGGGAGCAGTGCCTCGGCCGGCGAACAATGCTGTGATCTATACACACGAGCATTTGATGCCGACTTGTGGCGACTTACCGCGGGCCGCCGCGCTCAGGAGTGGGCTGCGGAAACC
>CAZNMP010000270.1:0-5029 GCA_964573875.1 uncultured Planctomycetaceae bacterium
GACTGCCAAGTATTTTTAGAGATTAAGGACCAGGGACTAGAAGTTGGAGAAACCGTCGCACTTCCCACTCTGCCGCTTCCAACCTGTAGTCCCTAGCCCCTAAGCCCCTCCTTTCACTAGTCCGAATCCGAACGTTTAGCCGACCGCAGAACCTCTTCCAGCGTGGTGACGCCGCGACAAATCTTATCAATGCCGTCCCAATAAAGAGTCCTCATCCCCTCGGCGATTGCAACTCGCCGGATCTGTTCGGTGGGAGCAGAATTGAACGTAAGCTCTCGAACCTTCGGCGACATCAGCATTAACTCGAAAATGCCAAGCCGCCCTCGGAAGCCGTTCCCCCCGCAGTTGCCGCAGCCGCGCCCCTTCATAAATGTGGCTTTAGCGGCCATCTCCGGGGTGATGCCGGCGGCCTCTAATGCAGACTCGGCTGGGGTGTACGGTTGCTTGCATTTCTGGCAGACAACGCGCACAAGACGCTGGGCCATGATGGCCACAACGCTGCTTGACACCAGATAGGAGGGCACACCCATGTCAATCAAACGTGTAACAGCACTGGGCGCATCGTTCGTGTGTAGTGTACTGAATACCAAGTGTCCAGTCAGAGATGCTTGAATTCCCATCTGGGCAGTCTCAAGGTCTCGCATCTCACCAACTAGAATCACGTTCGGCGCTTGTCGCAACATCGCGCGAATCACGCGCGCAAAGTCCAGCCCGATATCGTGCCGAATCTCAACCTGATTTACCCCCTGAAGATAGTATTCCACCGGGTCTTCCGCCGTAATGATCTTCCGGTCCGGCGTATTCAATTCGTTCAAGGCGGCATAGAGCGAAGTCGTCTTGCCCGACCCTGTTGGGCCCGTCACCAAGATAATGCCGTTCGGACGTTGGATCAGATTTCGGACCTTTCGGAAGTCGTCCTCGGAGAACCCCAGTTGGCGTAGCCCCACCTTGATGCTGTCCTTGTCCAAAATCCGCATGACGACCGACTGGCCGTGGTTGGTCGGAATCACGCTGACGCGGAGGTCCAAATCCTTCTCTCCGACGGTGACTTTGATTCGACCGTCCTGGGTGCGGCGCCGTTCGGCAATGTCCAGCTTGGAAAGAATCTTAATACGGGAGAGGATGGCGCCCAACAACCGGCGGGGGGGGCTGTCTCGTTCCACCAGAACGCCGTCGATCCGGTAACGCACCCGAATCCGGTCCTCAAAAGGCTCGATGTGGATATCCGAAGCACGAAGCTGAACCGCCTCGCTAATAATCAACTGCACCAACCGAACGACGGGGGCGCTGCTTTCGTCAACGTCCTCCTCGCTCGACTCGGTCTCCTGCATCGTTTCCGTGAAGTCGATCGCGGTATCGGTGAACTCCTGGAGCATCGAGTCCGCGCTTTCGCCCACCGTTTGGCCGTAATGCCGGTTGATGGCTTCCAGGATCGCCTCACGCGGCGCCAAGGCGATTTCGATCTGGCGATTGAGGATAAACCGCAGTTTTTCGACCGTATCGTAGTCCATCGGGTCACTGACGATAACGGTCAGCGTTCCATCCGACTCGGCCAACGGAATAGCGACATTCTCACGCGCCACCGATTCCGGCACCAGTTCGACGACCGAAGGAGGTATGACCACATCGCTAAGATTGACATAGTCCAAACCGTATTGCTCGGCCATCGCTCGCATGACGTCTTCGCCGGTCGCATAGCCCAGGCGTATCAAAGCGTCGGCCAATTTCATCTTGGCCTCGCTCGACATTTGTTGGGCTTCGGCCAGTTGCTCGGGGCTGATAATTCCCTTGCGGATAAGGATTTCCGTGTAGTCGCTCTTGCGTTTGGCCATAAACGGCTCCGAGTAGCGTTCTGCGGAACCACGCACCCTTGGGGGGTAAGAAAACCGAGAAAAGCTGCCTGTGAATGCCCTGCTAGATTGCAGGTATCCACGGGCGATGCCTCTGCTCGCCGTTACATCCCATGACGTGTTTTGGTCCGGCAGAAAAGCCTGGGTAAGATCTCTGTTCCGATTACTTCCGGCCTGTTGGTCCGGCATTGCCAATGACCCGTTTCGCAGCCAATTAGGCCGGCAAACTCGGCTAAAACAGCCGTTTTTGCGGTTGAAACTGGAACATTGGCCATGCCGGCATCAAAAAGCCGGTACAAACCCTTACAATTACCTAGACTAATAGCGCATCGACCGAATGTCAACTCGCCGCCCCAGGAGAGCGGGGCTAAGCAATTGTAAATAGGGGAAGCCCCGGGCGAGGCGAGCGAAGCGATGGCCCGTCGTTTTTCTAATCCCTAACCTCTAATCCCTAATCCCTGGGCCCTGCCCCCTCAATCCATCATGCTCATTTCTTGGAATGGCATGGGGCCGTTCAGGCTCGAGGCGAGTTTGCCGAGTGCTTCCGTTTCGATTTGGCGGACGCGCTCGCGGGTTAAACCGAGCGTTTCGCCGATCTCTTTCAAGGTGCGAGGCTCGTTGTCGTCCAGGCCGAAACGCATTCGCAGAACAGTCGCTTCGCGGGGATCCATCGTTTCCAACTGACGCAGCACATGGACCAAGTTATCGCTTTCGACCATTTCTTCGTCGGGCGTGCGGGCGCGCTCGTCCATAACCATTTCGCCCAACGACCAGCCGGCGTCGGCTTGATCGGTCTGCGGAGTGAGGTTGTAGATGCGGATCGCTTTTTTGATGATCGGCAGCTTTTTCCGCGGAAGGCCCAACACGCGGCCGATTTCCTCGGGCGTCGGCGTGCGGCCTAGTTCCTCGGCCAGCCGGGTGCTTGCACGTCGCCACTTCGAAAGCAATTCGACCATGTAGGCGGGAATGCGGATCGTTTTGGCCGTGTTGATCAATGCTCGCTTGATCGATTGCTTGATCCAGTAGCTGGCATAGGTGGAGAAACGAGTGCCGATGGCGGGATCGAAGCCTTCGACCGCGCGCAATAACCCCAAGTTGCCTTCTTCGATAAGGTCTTGCAGGCTCAAACCCTTGCCGGTGTAGCCGCGGGCAATGTTGACGACCAGTCGCAAGTTGGCGCGGACCATGCGGTCGCGGGCTTGGGTGTCGCCCATTCCTATGGCAATAGCCAACTCGTGCTCGTCCTTGGCCGAGAGCAACGAAGTTTCGTTGATCTCGCGGAGATAGGTCTCCAACGGAGATTGCACCGAAGAAGGTTGCCGGCGTCGTGAAGTCTTCGTCATCGTAGTCGATACCATCAGCAGGACAGTTGAATGCCAGTTACACACCACTATCGACGCGGCTTGCGTAGTTTCTACAGCCAACAATCAATGCGACGAACTAGGGCGAATGTAACTGTAATGCGGAGTGTTTCGGATGGATCGACGCTGCCGAAAAAGGCAGGCTGTGAAAAGAAGACTCAAGAGGAGGAAGAAACTCTTTTCAATGCCCTAGGTTCATTTTTCTATTGACCTTTGCACAGATAATGAACCTAGGCCGACCATTGGGAGGCCAAAATCTAGGCCAATTAAGTTGATTAACCCGTTTATTATCTACGCAAACATCAATAGATTCAAGAAAGAAAACAAGGTTCAAGTCGCGGGGACTTGAACCTTGTGCATTAAGCTTTGGGCTGTATTTGCCGACTATTCCGATTTTTCTTCGGAAATGGGTTCGGGCTGCTTGAACAGCGGGCCGCTGCTGTCGCCGACGCCGCCTTTGAGCTCGGCAACGTCTGCCGCGGCAGCCGCCTTCTCAGCTTGCGCTTGGGCTTCGGCCTCGGTTTCGGCATCCTCGGCCCATTCGACGCGCTTGCGCGACAGACCGATTTTGCGTTCGTCGGGATCGACGCGCAAAACCTTAACCTCGATCACTTCGCCGACCTTGACGACGTCTTCGGGGTTCTCGACCTTATGGTCGGCCAGCTCGGAGATGTGCAGCAGACCTTCCAAACCGTTTTCCAATCCGACGAAGACGCCAAAGTTGGTGATCTTGGTGACGGGGCCGGAGACGATTTGGCCCGGTTGATACTTGCCGGGGATATCGGTTGCCCAGGGATCGTCGGCCATCTGCTTCATGCCGAGAGCAATGCGGCGACGTTCTTGATCGACTGACAACACGCGGCATTCCAACTCTTGGCCCTTCTCGACCATCTCGTTCGGATGGCTGATCTTGCGGGTCCACGACATGTCGCTGACGTGCAGCAGGCCGTCGATGCCTTCTTCGATCTCGATGAACGCGCCGTAGTTGGTAAGGTTGCGGACCGTGCCCTTGACGGTGCTGCCGATGGGATAGCGGTCGGCGACGCGGTCCCAGGGGTTCTCTTGGGTTTGTTTGATGCCCAACGAGATTTCTTGTTTATCTTTATTGATGCCGAGGACGACGACTTCGATTTCGTCGTCAACGCTGACCAATTCGCTGGGATGGCTGATGCGGCGCGTCCACGACATTTCGCTGATGTGGACCAAGCCTTCGATGCCTTCTTCCAGCTTGACGAACGCACCATAGCTCATCACGTTGACCACGGTGCCCTTGATGCGCGAGCCGACCGGATACTTCTGATCGACGCTTTCCCACGGGCTGGGCGTGCGCTGCTTGAGACCCAAGGCGATCTTTTCCTTCTCGTGATCGATGTGCAGGATCTGCACTTCGATTTCCTGGTCGATGGCGACCATCTCGGAAGGATGATTGATGCGGCCCCAGCTCATGTCGGTGATGTGCAACAGGCCGTCGATGCCTCCAAGGTCGACGAACGCGCCGAACTCGGCGATATTCTTGACGATGCCCTTGCGGCGCTGGCCGACTTCCAATTCGGAAAGAAGTTGGGCCTTCTTTTCGGCACGCTCGGTTTCGATCAACGCGCGGCGGCTGACGACGATGTTGCGCCGGGCTTCGTCGATCTTCAGCACGAGGCACTGAATGGTCTTGCCGATGTAATCGCCGATGTCGGCCGGGCGACGGATATCGACCTGGCTGGCCGGCAGAAACACATTGACGCCGATATCAACCAGCAACCCGCCCTTGATCTTGCGCGTGGCAATGCCCGAGACCACGTCGCCTTCGTGAACGGTTTCCATGAC
>CAZNMP010000271.1:0-4976 GCA_964573875.1 uncultured Planctomycetaceae bacterium
TCGCCGCGACGGTTTTCATATCCTCGAAATCGACGAGGAAAGCGACGAAGGACTCTTCTCCAAGCGAGTTTCGAAAACCGATCTGATCTACGTCACCAGTCAATTGGCCATCATGGTCGACACCGGCATCACCCTCTCCACCGCCCTGGCCGGAATCGTCGATCAAGAGTCGAACCCGACGCTGCGCCGCATCCTCAAGGATCTCAAGGAACAGGTCGAGGGCGGACAAGATTTTTCCGCGGCCTTGTCCAGGCATCCCAAGCATTTCGATAAAACCTATGTCTCGCTGGTCAAAGCGAGCGAAGCCACCGGCTCATTGGGCCCCATGCTCAACCGCATCGCCGCCTATCTGCGGAAGGAAATGGAAACCCGCGCCAAAGTCCGCGCCGCAATGGCCTATCCGATGGTCATGATGGTGCTGGCAACCGGCGTGACCATCTTCCTGCTAACCTACATTCTTCCCAAGTTCACGCCCCTCTTCAAGTCAAAAGGCACACAGTTGCCCAAGCCGACCATCCTGATGATGACCCTTTCCGACGCCATGTTGCACCACTGGTATCTCTGGCTGCTGGGCGCCGCGGCTCTCGTGGCCGGATTTCTCTACGGACGCACCACGCCTGTCGGCCGACAATGCATCGATTGGCTGAAAATCAATACCCCCATCATCGGCCCCATGTTTCGCAAAGTCACGATCAGCCGCAGTATCCGAACCCTGGGCACGATGTTGGCCAGCGGCGTGCCGGTCATGGAAGCCATCCGTTTGGCAGGCGCCGTCTCCTCGAACTACTTCTACGAACAGCTCTGGCAGAAAGTTCTCGATGAAGTCGCCGGTGGAAAACGCATCTGCGAAATCCTCCAAGGCAATCCCCTATTCCCCAAAGTTTTAGTTCAAATGATCGCCGCCGGAGAAGACACCGGCAAACTCGATCAAGTGCTCGAAAAAGTCAGCACCTACTACGACGGCGAAGTCGAAACCTCGCTCAAAGCCACCACCAGCCTCATCGAACCGATTATGATCAGCATGATGGGCGTCGTCGTGGGCACCATCGGGCTGGCATTGATGTTGCCCATCTTCAGCCTCAGCAAACAACCCTGATTCTCCCGCCCCACCACCGACATGGATCGTCTCACAGCCGATAAGGATTGAAACGTATGACGGCAATGCATAACACCGACAACGGCAACCCTAAACCCGAGTCCGCCGATCTCGGCTGTCCTGCAACGGAAAACAACGGCCAACCCGCGACCGACTTACCCCAAACCCCTCCTCGCCGGTTTTCGTTCACCGTCGCGGCTATTTGTGCATTGCTGGTGCTGGCCATCGCATTGGTTTTCGGCCAAACCCTCGGCCACGATTTTCTCAACTACGATGATAACTGGTGCGTTTACGAAAACCCCATGGTCCTCAAGGGCCTAACCGAAAACGGGTTCCTCTGGTCGCTCACCGGAACCGGCGAAGGCTGCATGTGGGGTCCCGTGACATGGTGGTCGCACATGCTCGATTGCCAACTCTACGGGCTGAACCCGCGGGGACATCATCTCACCAACGTTTTACTCCACTGCCTCACGACCATTGCGCTGTTCTTGGTGCTCCGCCAAATGACCGGCAACCTTTGGCCTAGCGCAATAGTGGCCGCCCTCTTCGCCGTTCATCCGTTGCATGTCGAATCCGTCGCCTGGATCGCCGAACGCAAGGGCCTGCTCAGCGGTTTATTCTTCGTCCTGACGCTCGGCGCTTATGTCCGCTACGTCCAACGCCCTTTCTCAAAAGGCAATTATTTCGCGATTCTGCTGTTTTTCACGCTCGGCCTAATGTCCAAACCCGTGTTGGTCACGCTCCCCTTCTTAATGCTGCTGTTGGACTATTGGCCCCTGAAACGACTGGGCTATTTCAAAACCGCCGCAACCGCGGATAACATTAATGATCAAAAAGCGGATGCTGCAATCCTCCATTCCCGCTCTTTCCCCTGGCAATTGCTGATCGAAAAAATCCCCCTGTTCTTACTGGCTGCCATCGCTTGCATCATGGCCCCCATGACGCAAGACAACGCCGTCGCTTCTCTCCAGCAGATGCCGGCTTCCGCTCGCATCGGCAATGCCTTGGTTGCCTATGTCCTCTATATCAAAAATTTCTTTTATCCTGCCGGGCTGGCCGTCTTCTATCCTCACCCCGGAACTAGCCTGACAACACCGGTCATCCTTGCATCCCTGGTGTTCTTGCTTGTTGTTTCCGCAGCCGCGGTGATTTGGCGCCGCCGTTGTCCGTATTTCTTCGTCGGCTGGTTCTGGTATCTCGGAACGCTTGTGCCCATGATCGGCCTTGTGCAATTGGGCTCCCACGCCATGGCCGATCGCTACACCTACATAACGCAAATCGGCCTGTATATCGCCGTCGTCTGGGGAGTTGCAAGCATCGCATCCGCATGGCATTGCCCGCGCTGGTTGGTCGGGGCGGCCGGCGCATCCATCGTCGTTGTTTCGGCTATTTGCGCATGGCATCAAACATCGTACTGGGTTGACAGCGAATCGCTCTGGAAACGCGATCTGGATTGCACGAATGCAGGCACGATTTCCATCTGTAGCTTCACGAAAGCGTTGGAAAAAAAGGGGAAACTCGATTTGGCTGCAAATGTTTTCACGGAAGCGGTCAAAGCATTCCCCAACGACGCCGACATCCGCAACGCATTCGGCAATTTGCTGATGAAGCAAAAACAGTACGATAAAGCCGCCGACCAATTCAATAAATCCCTGCAAATCAAACTTAGTCAGCATCCTTATTATAATCTTGGCCTTCTCTACCTCGCTCAGAACAAACCCAAAGAGGCCCTCGCTTACTTCCGGAAAGCCGTGGAAATCAAGCCCGATTACGTCCAGGCACGCAACAACATCGCTTGCCTCTTAGTCGATCTTGGGCAAATCGACGATGCTATCACACAGTTCCGCATAGTCCTGGAAATCAATCCCGGCGACACCGACGCTCGTAATAATTTGGGAAAGGTTCTCTATCGCCTCGGCAAATATGCCGAAGCCGTGGAACAATGGCGTTTTGCGATTCAATTGAATCCCAATCACATAGGAGTTGTCCATCAACTGGCCTGGACCATGGCCACTTGTCCCGACGAATCCATTCGCAACGCCAAGGACGCTCTCTTTTTAGCCGGTTGGGCCGTCCAGCTTTCCAGGGAAAAAGATCCCACGGCGCTTGCCACCTTGGCCGCCGCCCAGGCCGAGTCCGGCCAATTTCCCGAAGCCGTTGCTTCCGCGGAAAAAGCCCTTGCCCTTGCCTCGGCCCTGAAAATGCCGAACCAGGAAAAAACCATTCGCGAACAACTCGAATGCTATAAGGGTCGCAAGCCGTTTCGAGAAAAAATCAGCCAACCCGCCCCCGAAAAATAAAGGGCAGCTTCTCTTCAAGCGACAATCCTCGCCTGACCGAGAAGCCGCCCTTGCATAGGCGACATCTTTTAACGAGTAAAGCAAAAAGTTACTTCAAATAAATCTCAACCACCGGAATTTCCACCGGCGGCTTGTCGGTCGGCAACTGGAAGACTAACGTGTTCTTATCGCCGCCCGTGTAACGAATTTCCGAGGCGTCGTGCAAGAACTGGGCATAGGCCACCTTATCGGCCGCGCCAAACGTGATCTTGCCGTCGGCCGGATACTTCTGAACGTGCAGATACAACCGCTTCGTATTCGGATTGTAGGTCAGCAGCGTATCGGCCGGGGCAGTGAATCCCTCGGGCGCTTCGGTGCAACCGTAGATCGAGCGGCTGTTATAGTGCATCCATTGAGCCAACCCGTTCAAGCGGTCCGTGGCGCGATAGTCAAATTCGCCGCGGCCGGTCGGACCGACGTTCAACAGCAAATTACCGCCGTGGGCAACCGAAGTGTTCAACAGCGTCAGCAGTTCCGCAACGCTCTTCCAGGTCTTTTCGTCACGGTGATAGCCCCACGAGCCGGAGAACGTTTGGCAAGTCTCCCAATCAATGTGCTTGCCCTTGTAGTTCTTTTGCAGATCGGCCGACGATACTTGCTCCGGCGTGTCGAAATCACCCTTGCCGGGCAAATCCAGACGATTA
This sequence comes from uncultured Planctomycetaceae bacterium, assembly GCA_964573875.1. Taxonomy (GTDB): domain Bacteria; phylum Planctomycetota; class Planctomycetia; order Pirellulales; family Thermoguttaceae; genus CAYWGR01. The sequence continues at coordinate 4,080 of CAZNMP010000271.1, forward strand.
TCCACCAAAATGTTCGGCTGAAGCTCGTGCGTCAGCTTCCACAAACCTTCGGAATCCCAATCGTCGCGGCCCTTGCCGTATTTCCCGGGATACGAGAAGTCGAACCATATAATGCTGATTTCGCCGTAGTTCGTCAGCAACTCGCGAACCTGATCTTTCATATATTGGCGGTATTTCGCCATGTCGCGGCCCGCGTTGAGCTTCGCGAACATCTCGTCCGTATAGTCCTTTTCCTCACAGGCCGGACGTTGCGGATGCACCTTGTCGATGGTGAAGTCGGGATGATGCCAGTCGATCAGCGAATAATAGAAGCCGACCTTCAGCCCTTCCGCCCGGAAAGCCTCGACGTATTCCTTCACCAAGTCGCGTTTGCAGGGCGTGTTGGTCGATTTGTAATCGGTAAACTTCGAATCGAAGTTGCAGAAGCCCTCGTGGTGCTTCGCCGTAAGCACGACATACTTCATGCCGGCCGCCTTCGCTGCCTTGGCCCAATCGCGAGGATTGTAGAGATCGGGATTGAACCGATCGAAATACTTCTGATACTGCTCGTTCGTAATACGTTCGTAGTTCCGCACCCACTCATGCCGGGCGGGCATCGCATAGAGCCCCCAGTGAATAAACATGCCAAATCGGGCGTCACGCCACCAAGCCATCCGCTGGTCGCGCTGTTCCGGCGTCTCCGCCTTCACCGGCGACTGTGAATACAGCGACCCCGCCAACAAGGCAACCATGAAAAAAGTTCGACCAAGACTGCGAATCATCGTAAGATTCTCCAAAATACAGGAAGTACTAATGTTTATTCATTAAGCGATTGTCAGATGGTTACCATCCAGTACTTGTCAGATAGTTCCTACAAGTAATAGCCGGGAGCTAACAGCTCCCGGAATGTGCATGGAC
>CAZNMP010000272.1:0-4970 GCA_964573875.1 uncultured Planctomycetaceae bacterium
CGCATTGTTCCACCCCATCTTTGCCGAGAAAGCAACAGATTTTCAGAGACGACTACCTGTGGATTCCGTCTGGAATGTCGATTCCCCAATCTCGCTTGACCAGTTCGGGCACGACCTGAAAACAGGCACGGCCATCGGCCCATTTGAGAATTTCAGGCCGTTTGGCCGCATCCGTACAAAGCCGTTTTGGCTCCGGGCAGACGCCGACCCGCCCTAAATCCAAACGATCCGAATCCCAACAGGTTCGCACTGTCACGTTTTGCGCGATGCCGCCATCTGTGTGGCCAACACATGCCTCGTAGAGCAAATCAAAAACCTCGTCCGACACAGTAAACCACTTGCCGCGAAAAGCGTTTGCTAACTCGGCAGCACGTCTGCCATGTTTGTCATCAATGCCCTCGTTCATACGGCAGGCATCGTGCAAGACCGCAAACAGTCGCACCACTTCGAGGTTTGCTCCGGTTGACTGAGCGAGGCGAAGCCCGTTCTCCAGTACTCTTGCCCAGTGAGCAACGCCGTGTGTTCCACCAGGTGGCAGAACATACTGTTCGAGAACGGCGTGAACAATGGTTTTCAAGTCAAACATTTCCACAGCATCATAAAGTAGCCGATTTACAGCCTCGGATCAACCGGCTCGCTTTCCAGAGCCAATACGCCGAAAACGCACTCGTGAACGCGGCGAAGCGGTTCTTGGCGGACGAAGCGTTCGAGGGCCTCGACGCCGAGGGCGAATTCCCGCAGTGCCAGGGAACGTTTTGTGGCAAGGCCGCGTTTCCGCAGTCGAGAAAGGTTTTCGGGGAACGTGTATTCGGGACCGTAAATAATCCGCAAGTATTCTCGGCCTCGACACTTCACGGCGGGCTGCACGAGACCCTTCGAGCCGGAGGCGATGAACTCGTAGGGCTTCACCACCATGCCTTCGCCGCCCCGGCCGGTCAGTTCGAGCCACCAATCGACGCCCTGCTGTCCGCTGTCGGCGTCGGCGAGATCGACAACTTTGTAAGGAGTTGTCATCAATAGCGCCGGATCATGTCGGCAGATGGCTGCAAGCGTCTCCATGTGCCAGACGTGATCCCGATCCGTTTGCACTCGCCCTTCGGTCGCCATGAGATGGAATGGGGCGAGTTTCAGATCGTCGAGCGACGTGACCGGCCAGCAATACTGGCGATAGGCCGTAACAAACTGTCCGATCGCCTCGCCGTGGCGATCGTATTTCTGCAACAAACCTTCCACATCGGATGTGTAAGATGACGCCCCCGTGATCGGCGACACATTATCCTGGCCGGCCATGCGCTGCGCGGTCTGTCGTAGCGCGGCCACGGCTTGGGGCAATGCGGCTCGGGCCGACGCACCCGCGGCCGCATATTGCGAACGCAATGGCTCCTGCGCCTTCACCGACCACGGCATCAATTCGCAATCCAGACAGGCCCAGTCCGTGTTGAACTCGGTCCAAAATCCGGCCGCGTCCATCGCGGCTCGAATCCGCTCCAACAAAGCGGATTCTAACGCCATATCAGCGAAAAACGGCCGGCCAGTGCGGCTCAACACAACGCCCGACTCACGGCCGACAACGCCAAAACGCCGTTGGGCCGCTTCCTCGTTGCGGCAAACGACGATGACGCTGCGGGAACCCATGTGCTTCTGTTGACACACAGCCCGCGACACGCCATGTGAGCGATAATACGAAAACGCCTCGGTCGGATATTCGAGAAAATCGTCCTGGTCGCTGGTTTCGCATGGCGACATCGTGGGTGGCAGATAGAGGAGCCATTTCGGATTAGCGGCGAATCGGCTCATTATCTCTAGCGCCGCCACGGCGTTTTCTTCACGAATGGTCACGCTCGAACGCAGCCGGGTCGCAATGATTCGCTTGCCCAACACGTCCTCGGCGTCGAGCAGATCATCGTGAATCTGTTGGCTCGAAAGCGGCGATGCCTCTTGCGCGACAGGCAAAAACGGCCGGACTGGCTCGCAGTAAGTCCGCGAGGCCGGCACGGAAACGAACTCGCGTTCCGGCCATCGCAGCGCCGTCAACTTGCCGCCGAATACGCAGCCGGTGTCGATGTTCGTCGTGCGGTTAAGCCATTCCGGCTCGGGCACCGGCGTATGGCCGTAGACCACGGTGGCACGGCCGCGATACTCGGCCGCCCAATTGCAACGCACCGGCAGGCCGAATTCGTCGGTTTCGCCCGTTGTTTCGCCATAAAGAGCAAACTCGCGGACCTTGCCCGAGCCGCGTCCCTGCATCTCCTCCTTCATGCCGGCATGGGCGACCACGAGTTTGCCGCCGTCGAGAACATAATGGCTGATGAGTTCATCGAGAAAATCGGCAGTTTCTTTCGCAAACGGTTCTCGACATCCAGCGGGCAATGCCTCTAATTCGGCAAGTGATTGGGCCAGCCCGTGCTTTACCTGGACATTCTTGCCTCGCAACGCCCGCATAAACTTCACGTCGTGATTGCCGGGCACACACAATGCGCTGCCATGTTCGACCATGTTGCGAACCAACTTGATTGTGTCGAGAATACGCGGCCCACGATCGGCCAAGTCTCCAAGGAAGATAGCTTTCCGGCCTTCTGGATGTGCATAGACCTTTGCTCCAATGACCGGTTCGCCCAGATAAACCAACACAACAGTGTAGCCGAGTTTTGCGAGCAAGGCCTCCAGTTCATCGCCGCAGCCATGCACGTCGCCGATGATGTCGAACGGCCCGTGATCGTCGCGTCGGTCGTTCCAAAGCGGTGTGCGTTCGATCGTGACCGCCTCGACCTCCTCGGGCGTGTCGAAGATGAAGACGTGCGAGAACCCTTCGCGTTTCAGTCCTCGAATCGACCGCCGCAACTGCAACCGCTGCTGCCGAATGACGTGTGATCCGAAATTGCGATCTGTCCGTTCTCGATTCCGCTGTTCACAAACCTTTTCAGGCAGATTGAATACCAACGCCACCGGCAGGCAGTGCATTTCTCTGGCAAGTTGCACCAGCGGCTTTCGGGCCTCCGGCTGCACGTTCGTGGCATCCACGACGGTCAGATGCCCGAGCGCCAACCGCTTCCGCGCGATAAAGTGCAGCAACTCGAACGCCTCATTGGTCACGTTCTGATCGTTTTCATCGTTGCTCAATATGCCCCGGCAAACGTCGGACGAGAGAATCTCGGTAGGCCGGAAATGTCTTCGCGCAAAGGTGCTCTTGCCCGAGCCTGACGGGCCGATAAGGATGACGAGGGAAAGGTGAGGAATGCTGATGGTCATATTGAAGTAACACTGATGTTGTGATTGTGCTTTCTGCCTTACCATGTTGCCTGCAATCGTATCCTCACCAACAAATCATTGAGCGCCGCCGTGCCGGAAGGCGTCTCAGGCAAATGGCTCGCCTCGGACGCTGTTTCAAGTTCGCGGCAGAGCCGATCGTATTCCTGCTTGTGAAAGACAAGGTCGGCCTCGTTCAATTGCCCTTTTTCCGGCCCGGTCTTCTTTCGCTCGATCAACTCGGCGATGTAGGGAAGTCGAGATTCTTCGTTCAGCCGAACCAGATTCGCCTCGACCTCGCCCGTGCGCATCAGGTGAATGCCGGTCAGCAGCACGCGGTAGACGTACAAGAGCGGCTTGACGTGTGGCGGCGTCTCCTTCTCGAAAAGCTTCCATTGCGTGGCGGCGAAGCCGAGATAATGATGCGAGTGATGACGGGTCAGGCAATTCTTTGCAATGGCCTTCAGTTCCTCGTGATACGGCGTTGCGTGGACCACAAGCGGCGAGAATACCTGTTCCATCACGTAACCGTTCTTCCGCAACATGAGGCCAAAGAACTTCTTGGCATCGTGCGTTACGAGGTCGATTTCCACGCCGTCGCGGATGCCCGACTCCGTGATCGTATCCCGGCTGGGCATCAAGCCGACAACTTCCTGCACCGGCAGCACATGAACGCCGCGCAGATCATAATCGGAATCCGGCGACGGAAAGCCATAGAGATGCGCCCCGCTGATCGTGGCAAATATCAGCGGATAGGGATGCTCTTCAACCTGCTTGGCCAGACGCGGATCATTGACAACTGTCGTATTTGCATGGCTGTTCGTCATTGCCGTGCATCCTCCATCGCTGATCGCCGGGCTTTCACCAGAAAGCGGTTCGCCTGTTCGTAGTCGGGGCGTTCCGGCAGCTTTGTCGCCTCAAATGCCTTGTTGAATTGCTCGTGAAGGTCGAGTCGCCAACGATTCACGTCCTCCCACGGCGTTTCGCCCCGCTTGATCGCCAAGAGCGACTCCCGATACTCTTCAACTCGGACGGGCACGAATCCCTCTCGCAACACCGTAACGCCCGAAAGCAGCAGGCGAATCAGGTGCATGACGTGTTTCCATTTAATGTCACCCTGATTGCGCAGATGGGCCTGCATCCGCTTGAATTGCGACATGACGTAACCGTTATACGTCTGGTATACCATGCGAGAGAGAAACGACGCCCGCATGGCCAGCAATTCGTCGGCCAGCGGCATTGTCGTTTCGACCAGCGGCGAATACAGGCATTCCAGCACGTTCGGATTCGCCTTGAGCGCCAGCACCAGGAACTTCTGGAGTTCCCAATAGACCTCTTGGGTGTCGTCGTTTTCCAATTGCTCGGGCACGCCATAGAGCGACCATTGCAGATCGGCCGGCGGCAAATAGATGCCGCGCCGATCGGTATCCGACTCGGAATCGTCAAGTCCGTAGGCCCGTGAACCGATCACGCAACGGTAGATGACCCGCTCGTACAGATCACACTGCCTTGCGGCGATCTCCTCATGGCCGATCTCGCCTTCCTTGTATCGGGCCAGCGCCATCACGTCGCGCCGGGCCAACGTCGCTTCAACATCGTCGGGAAAGCGGATGCGGTAGCCCGACACTTCGCCCGGCTCGTCCTCGGTCAACACCCGCACGACGATTCCGACCGCGCCTTGCGGATGTAAGACGTGTCCGTGGTCCATAACATCCCGTAGCGCG
>CAZNMP010000273.1:0-4951 GCA_964573875.1 uncultured Planctomycetaceae bacterium
AGCAGCAAGTCGGTCATTTCGCCGCATCGGTTCGGGCACTTCGAAAGCCGGAGCCATACAAAGGCAAGGGCATCCGCTATTTGGGCGAGGCTGTCCGCCGCAAGCAAGGCAAGGCGATGGCGAAATAACGCCGCAACGAGCATAAGAAAGAATTGGAAGTCGCCCGAAATCGGGCGTGGAGGGATAGGCGATGAGTCACGAGAGACGAGTAGGAAAACAACGCAAGCGTCGCGGCTTTCGAGTGCGCAACAAGTTGAAGCGCGATGCGACGCGCCCGCGTTTGTGCGTTTTCCGCAGCCACAAGAACTTTTTCGCACAGATAATCGAAGACGGCGAAGGCAAGACTTTGGCCGCCGCGAGCACGTTAGACAAGCAATTGCGTGAAGAGTTGAAGTATGGCGGCAACAAAACGGCGGCCGCCGTGGTCGGCAAAACCATTGCCCAAAGGGCATTGGAAGCCGGCATTAAAGAGGTTGTGTTCGATCGACGCGAGTACAAGTATCACGGTCGCGTGGCTGCGATGGCCGACGCTGCCCGAGAAGCAGGATTGGTGTTTTAGCCTATGTCTACCGATACGATTCAAGGACAACTGATCGACAAGGTCATCAAAATTCGGCGGTGCGCCGCAGTGGTTAAGGGCGGCCGGCGATTTAGTTTCACGGCGCTCGTGGTCGTCGGCGACGGCCAAGGCCGCGTAGGGTGGGGATACGGCAAGGCGAATGAAGTGCCGCCGGCGGTGGAGAAGGCCGTGAAAGACGGCACCCGCAACATGTTCCCGATTCACCTGGAAAAGACCAGCATCCCGCACACGGTCAAGGGGCGTTTCGGCGCTGCCGAAGTCGTATTGGTCCCGGCCGGCCCCGGTACCGGCGTGATTGCAGGCGCAGCCGTCCGCGCCGTATGCGAAGCATGCGGCATTCACGACATATTGACGAAGAGCTTCGGTTCTTCCAACCCGACCAACTTAGTAAAGGCTTCGATCGAGGCCCTGAAGCAGCTCCGCTCCCAAGGCGAAGTTGAGCGGCTGCGTGGAGTATCGCTGTCATGAATTTGAACGATGTTCATCACGGGATTCAAAAGAATAAGTCGCGCAAGCGCATCGGTCGTGGTCCTGGTTCCGGTCATGGACGAACTGCCACACGCGGTTCGAAGGGCCAAGGATCCCGTTCCGGTTCGTCCAGGTCGCCGGTGTTTGAGGGCGGTCAAATGCCGCTGGTTCGCAGAATTCCCAAGCGCGGCTTCAACAATAAGTTTGCGGAAACGGTTGCAACGGTCAATCTCAACGTTCTGGATCGAAATTTCCAGATCGGTGAAGAAGTCTCGACCGAAACGCTGCGAAGCAAGAACATTGTTCGCGGAGAATTCGATCAATTGAAAGTGTTGGGCAATGGGGATCTGACAAAGAACCTGAAGATCGTGGCCCACAAGTTCAGCAAATCGGCTCTCGAAAAGATCGAGAAAGCCGGAGGGCAGGTAGTCGTCTTGCCTGGCAAGAAGCCTGTTGTTAAAAATAAGATGAAAGCGAAGAATCGGTAATATATTCCAAGGGGCTAGAGACTCGAGGCTAGGGGATAGCCGCTAGTCTCTAGCCCCTACTCTCTAATCCCTAATCTGACGGATCGAACCATGTGGGAAAAGATTCGCGTCATCTTCACGATCCCGGAACTTCGTCAAAAGATTCTCTTGACGCTTTTGCTGCTGGCGATTTATCGCGTGGGATGGCAGATTACGCTACCGATCGTCGATCAAAACAAGATGTCGGCGTTTTTCAACCAGGAAGGTGATAAAGGGTTGGCCACACTGTTTGAGCAGGTGTCGACCTTCAGCGCCAGCCAGTTGAATCAGGCAACCATCTTCGGCCTGGGCATCATGCCCTATATTTCGGCGTCGATTATCTTCCAATTACTGGCCAGCGTGTATCCTCCGCTGGAGAAACTCCAGAAGGAAGGTGAGAGCGGTCGGAAAAAGATCAATGAATATACGCGGTATGCAACGGTCATTCTGTGTTTAGGCCAAAGCTGGTTTTACGTTGGATTCCTTATCCAGAGCGGGTTGATTCACGAAAACTTCCTTTCGGGCGGTTCACTGCCTTTCATGTGGCAACTTACCGGCGTTATGACCATGACAGCCGGTACGGTTTTCCTTATGTGGTTAGGAGAGCAGATTGACGAGTACGGCATCGGCAACGGCATTAGCTTGCTGATTATGGCGGGCATTTTGGCTCGTATGCCTGGCGCCGGTTACGAGGATTTGATCAAGCCGATGATCCTGCAAGGCGGCCTTGAGTTGGGTAGCGGACCAGGACAAGTCGGTGTTGAAACGATATTGGTTCTCATTCTCCTCTTTATCGGCGTCGTTGCCGGCGTGGTATTGATTACTCAAGGCCAGCGGCGCATCCCGACGCAAAGTGCCAAGCATGTGCGTGGGCGACGCGTCTATGGCGGCACTCGGCAGTATCTGCCGTTGCGTGTGAATCAGGCCGGCGTGATGCCCATCATCTTCGCCAGCAGCTTGCTGTTGTTCCCCTCGGTGATACTCCAGTATTTGGCCCAATCATACACATCTCTTAAGCCGATCGAGGATGCTTTCCATCGCGGCGACTCGTGGACCTACAACATCCTGTACATAGGGTTGATCTACTTCTTCTGCTATTTCTGGACGGCTATTTCGTTCAATCCGAAGGATATGGCGGACAATCTGAAAAATTACGGCACGTTCATTCCCGGTTATCGCCCGGGGCGACGTACGGCCGATTATCTCGAAAAAGTGATGGTTCGCATTACCTACGTCGGTGCAGGCTTCCTTGCCCTGGTCGCCATTTTGCCAACGTTGGTATCCACCTGGATGGGCGTGAAGTATGGTTTGGCCAGCTTTTACGGCGGGACCAGCTTGTTGATCGCCGTCAGCGTGGCGTTCGACCTCGTGCAGAAGGTTGACAGCCATTTGGTGATGCGTAACTACAAGGGGCTGCTAGAGAAGAGCTAAGCGAACAGGTTAATAAGTAATGTTCAAGGTTCAATGTTCCAAGTTCAAATCATCGTTTGAGCATGGAACATTGGACCTTGAACATTTTTTTCCACGGAGTTTGCATCCATGAGAATGGTATTCATCGGACCGCCCGGCGCAGGCAAAGGCACACAAGCGGAGCGGCTCGTTAAAACGTATAAGATGGCACACCTGTCGACCGGAGACATGCTCCGCGCCGCACGTGATGCCAAGACCGAAGTTGGAGTGAAGGCTGAAAAGTTCATGTCGTCAGGCGCTTTGGTGCCGGACGACATCATTGTGGATATTATTGCCGAGCGATTGCAGTCGCCGGATTGCGAACAGGGTTATTTGCTGGACGGTTTTCCTCGCACGATTGCCCAGGCCGAGGCGCTCGACAAGATGCTTGCGGAAAAGGGCACGCCGTTGGATGCTGTGCTTGAGTTGCAAGTGCCGGAAGAAGAGCTGTTCCGCCGTTTGGCAGGGCGCGGCCGGGCAGACGACACGCCGGAAGTGATCCGCCAGCGGTTGGTGGCCTATCGCAAGCAGACGGAACCGCTTTTGGAGTATTACGGCCGCAGCGGAATGCTGAAGAGCATTGACGGATTGGGCACGGTGGACGAAATATTCGGTCGCGCCAAGGCAATCTTGGACGCCGTGCGGTAGGAGTGCCGAAGGGTGGAGATTTTACGCTCGCCGCGAGAATTGGCAGAGATGCGAAAAGCCGGCTTGTTGGTATGGCAAGCCCATCAGCGTGTCGCAGCCATGATCAAGCCGGGCGTAACGACGGCGGAAATTGATGCGGTAGTGGATCGATATTTTGCGGAAAATCGGGCTATCCCGTTGTTTAAGGGCGTGCCCGGCACGGTGCCGTTTCCCGCCGCGACGTGTGTATCGGTAAATGAGGAAGTGGTCCATGGGATTCCTGGATCACGGAAGTTGGTAGAAGGAGACATCGTAAGCGTAGACACGGGCTGCAAGTTGAATGGCTGGTGCGGCGATGCGGCGTCAACTTATGCCGTCGGCCGAGTGAGCCCCGAGGTCCGCCGTCTGTTGGACGTTACCCGGAATGTGCTGAACCTGTCCATTGAGTTAATGGGGCGGTGTTCGCGATGGAGCCAGGTGGCGGCCGAGATGGAAGCTTACGTGAAGAAACATCGATATTCGGTCGTCGAGGCATTCGTAGGCCATGGGATTGGTCGGGACATGCACGAAGACCCCCAGGTGCCGAATTTTGCCAATACCCAATTACGGCGAGGAGTAGGAGATTTTCGGCTGACGCCTGGTTTGGTGATTGCGGTAGAGCCGATGGTCAATATGGGGACGAAGCGGGTTCGCACCCGACCTGACCATTGGACGCAGGCGACGACGGACGGTCGCCCGAGTGCCCATTTTGAGCACACGGTAGCGATCACGGAGAATGGACCGTGGGTGTTGACGGCAGGTCCCAATGGGGAAACGTGGTAAAAAGCGGCTGCTTGGCACGTTGTTGAGAGGATGGATAGTCGGCGAAAGATACGGGTGATATCGGATATTCGGTGTGGTTGTTGTGGAAAGCAGCGGAAGGCGGTCCTGTAGAGGGGGTGTGTGGAAAATATTTCGATCCAAAGGCAAAATTTCTTGGCCGGAGGGTCTTGTGTCATTCCGGGGCCGGCGTTTATACTGAAGCGCTTTGCCCCGTACATTAGCAACGAATTTGTGTGTAAATGCCATGAAAGTACGAGCCAGCATAAAGCGGATTTGTGAGAGCTGCAAGATTGTTCGTCGTCGGGGCGTTGTGTATGTTGTTTGCAGCAACCCGCGACACAAGCAGCGTCAAGGTTAAGATTGTCGACCGAGTTATTTGAGGAGTAGCGTAGTATGCCGCGTCTCTTGGGTGTAGACATTCCGAACGATCGGCCGACGATTATTTCGCTGACCTATCTGTATGGGGTTGGGCCGAAGATTGCCCGTGATTTGTGCCACA
>CAZNMP010000274.1:0-4933 GCA_964573875.1 uncultured Planctomycetaceae bacterium
AAAATTGTTGCCGCCACATTGCAGCCTCCTTGCTGATGTCGGCCGGTAGGGTGCGTGGAACGCACCGGAGTCTGTAGGATGGGGCAATCTCGACGAGCCCCACCGTAAAGCCATAATTACAACCGGGGGGGTAGTATAGAGATAAGGATGTTTTGTCGCAATACCGATGCGGACCTGCAATGTGGGAAAATTGAATAATCTGGGAACTTTTCGGTGAATGGATATCGTCCTACTTGTATAATTGACAACACAAGCGAAAAGACTACCTTTTCAGAGGTAGGTGGCGCGCCCATGGAATTGTTGAGGAGACTCTTGATGATGCACCGAGCAGCAATAGCCGTGATTGGGCTGATTCTCTGGGGCGTCGCAGCCTCGGCTAATGAAGGCGATGTATCGCGGCTTGCAATTTCGCTGCAAAACGTTCGCTGGCAACCATTGCCGAAGGAGATACGCTGCGTTCATGTTAGTCCCGATGGACGTGCATGGCTTGTTCGAGGGTGGCCCGGCGCGGTTTCTTCGGTGGACGATATCAAGAAGCATATCGAAAGCGAATATAAGCAGCCGATGCCCCAGCTCTGCAATGTCCAACCGCTGTTGTTTGAGCCGAGCGGACGAGTGTGGTTCAGTTTTATCAATGGCCAGACACCCCAGGGGATTTCTCTGCTGGGCTACGATGGGAAGCAGTGGATTGAATATGCCGTCGAGTTCAACCATCAGCTTTTCGGCGAATGTTTGACGCAAGGGGCTTTCGTTCAACCCACGGCACATCGCTACGCTGGCAACGCGGCTTGGTTTGTCGGAAGAAACAAAATTCTTCGCTTCGATGGAAAAACGTGGCAGGAGCAGCTCATTGCACCGCCCGAGGACCATTCCTCCTGCATGGTGCGATTGGCCACGAGCCCCAACGGCCAAATCGCTGCCGCCTGGATGATGAACAATCGGCGCCTTTGGATTTATCAGCAAGGACAATGGGCCAAGGAACCGCTGGTGCTTGACAGTTTGAATTCTCAAGTCCAGGATCTTGTGATTACGGATGCTTGCGAGTTGTATCTCTGGAATGGGCATCAATTGCAGGTGCTGGCCCTGGAGGAAGCGGTCGGAAAAGCGTCTGCCATTGAAAAGGCGAAAGGGCGATTCTCGGAGAAAATCGCCGCATTGGCCGATGACCGTGCCGAGACGTGGCAGCGCGCTTTCGACGATCTGAAAGCGATGGGGCTCTCGATTTCCCCCCAAATCGAGAAAATTCTGAACGAATCCGCTTCTTCGACATCGGCCGATCGGCTCAAGATGCAGTATCGCCTTCGCACGTTGTTGCAAGCATTGCGGTCGCTCCCGCACGATGCGTCGGGATCTGGCATGACGACATTGGGTAGCTTCAAGCTTTCTCATGTCACAGGGATACGGCAAGATGCGGGCGGCCGAATCTTCATACAGGCGAATATCGTGGATAACGAACATCGCGGCGCCAACCACAATGGTTTGCTGGCGATTGAAACCAACGGAACCGTGCATCAATATGAGGGCGTCAACCTGACGGGGCTTTATGCGATTCAACCGGTACTTGCGATCAAAAATCAGATTTGGTGGCAATGCATGGGGCCGACGATGCGGCCGCGTTTGCTCGACCTCGCCTCCGAAAAATGGATTGCCTCGATTCCCGGTCCCCAACATCTAAAGCTTCACGCCGCGACGCCCGACGGACGATTGTTCGTCTCGAAGGACAATTCGACGATCATGGCCTATACGCCCGGCGCGCCGGAAAATCGCGGAAGGTTATCGGTTGAAAAGATTTCCTTGAAAGGGCCGGCATTTACGATTGCCGATGATGGCGTGATTTGGACCATCCACGACGAAAAGGGGTTGGTGCGTTTTGAGAATGGCCAATGGAAACAGCCGGCCGATCAACCTCTACGATTTGCCAATTGGATGACCGCCGGAACGGACGGCGTCGTGTTTCTCCGCTCGGACAACAAAGCCTATCTCTATCAAGGCGACCGAAAAATCGACTCCGGCGCCTTAGCTCCGCTTTTGGAAAAACAGCGGGAGACAATTTGTCGGGCGTTCGGTCCCGGCAGCCCCGCGTTCGATTGCCGCGGACAAACCGAGCAAGATTGGCGTTTCGCAGCCGATCGGCAAGGAAACATCTGGTCCTCGATGGGTGAGGGCAATCTTTCGGTATTGATCGGCAAACATCGGCATTCCGCCTGGCAATCATCAAAAACGGGTGATAAGCAGATTATTCACGTCAAGCGTCTTATTCCGCTCGGCGATGGTCGCAAGATGTGCATTGCCGGCTGGCCTCGCAACAATCCTGGGCAGGAACGTTTTGCCCTCGGTGAGGTTAAGGGTGAAAAAATCGAAATTTCTTTGTTACCGCAACAGAACGTTTTCGGCACGTTGCGGGATACGGAAAACTGTTTGTGGATCTCGGGTGGCGCAAATATCCGCGGAAGCTTTACGCCAACCATTTTTCATTTGGGGTCCGAGGGCGTTCTCGAAGAACGGCAGCAACATTGTCGCCCCGTGCTTGCCGATGCGGCAGGCAATGTTTGGCTCGATCTAATCTCCAGTGATGCAGTTCGCCTGTGGCGCAATAAAAACTGGGATTATGAAATTGCCATTCCGGGGCTTCTCGGTGGAACGATGATGGTTTCCGACCGGCCGGGGTCGGTTTACGCCGCAACAGTCATGGGGCTGCAACATCTCGTGGCCGACGGTCCCGCGTTCGACCGTTTTCGGCTAGACAAAATTTATTCCCTGGACGAGGCGGAAGGCGAAATCATCGGTCTGGAATACAGCAAGACCGGCGGCATCGTATTGGTGACGCGCACGCAAAGCTCGTCGCAAAAGCATTTTCTTTATCGGTTTGTGTTGAAACAGGCAAAGCCGTAACAGGAACGCCGGAGACGATGGCCGGGAACGATTAGCACTCGACCATTATGCGATTGCGTTCCCGATTCGTATTCAAGCTTCTTCGCGGAAGCGGCTCCAGTCGATGCCGAGTTTTCGCATTTTCGCTCGAAGCGTGTGAGGATTGATCTTTAAGAGCGCGGCCGCGCCTTGACGGCCTTCGATCCGTCCGCGGGCCATGCGAAGCGCGGTTTCGATGTGGCGTTGGATGGCTTCGTTGAGCGATAACAAATGGCCGGAATCGGCAGTTTCAGCGGCATTTGCAGCGAGATTATTATTCCAGCCGCTGTCGCGGCCGCTGGTGGCCGCTTTATGGAGCGAAGTGGCGTCGACGCCCAGGGCCTTGGCGACTTCCAGGCGTTTGCCGTCGCCCAGGATGGCTGCGCGATCGATGACGGCACCCAATTCGCGCACATTTCCCGGCCAGGGGTACGACATCAACAGCTTCAAATCTTCCGGCGTAGGTGCGACCGGCGCTAAGCTGAACCGCGTGGCCGCACGTTCGGCAAAATGGGCGGCAATCCGTGCGATATCTTCACGCCGCTCTCGCAGCGGGGGAATCACGATAGGAAACACCGCGATGCGATACCAAAGATCCTCGCGAAAACGGCCCTCGGCCACCATCGAGGCCAAATCGCGATGCGTGGCCGCAATGATTCGCACATCAACGTTGATCGGTTTCTCCCCACCCACTCGTTCCATCCAGCCGTCTTGTAAGATTCGCAGCATGCGCACTTGGGCCGCCGGGGGCAGTTCGCCGATTTCGTCGAGAAAGAGCGTGCCGCCGTCGGCTCTTTCGAACCAACCGCGACGCGACTCGACCGCCCCGGTAAACGCGCCGCGTTCGTGCCCGAACAGTTGCGAGTCGATCAATTCCGGTGGAATTGCCCCGCAATTGACGCGATGGAACGGTCCTTGATGACGTGACGAGCGGTTGTGAATCGATCGGGCGACCAATTCCTTGCCTGTGCCCGTCTCGCCGAAGATCAGCACGGGTGCGTCAGATGGCGCGACCAATTCAACGCGATCCATCACTCCGCGAAGTCCGGTTTCGACGCCGACGATGGTGTCGCCCAGGGTTTTTCGTCCCAGTCGCGCCAACAGCGAGCGTTTGTCGGCCTCGGCCGCCTCGCTGAGAGCAGTCATTTGCCGCAATCGCAAATCATTTTCCAGCGATACCGAAAAAGGCTCTAAAAGCAGTTGCGCCAACGCAAGATGGTCGGGAGCGAACGTGCTGCCTTCGGCCGCCTGCAAAAGCAACAATCCGTTGTGGTCGGAAGAATTGCCGAGTGGTCCGGCGATGACGTCACCGTTGAAATTGTTAAAAAGCAGACGGCTCAGCTCCGGTGCAATCGACTCTGCATTCTCTCGATGGACGATTTTTCGCTGCCGACACCATGCCAAAATGGTTTCCATTTCTTTGGCCGTGCAATCGGTTCTTGCATCATCGGGCAGTTGTGTTTGTTCCGCGGGCCCCACGGCCACGGTTTCCAAGCACGAGCGTGCGGGATCGATGCGTCGCACCAATACATGGCGGATAGGAAGCTGCCGCCTCAGGCTCGCGGCAATGCTGTCGGTCGATAGGCTGATATCGCTATGACGGCACGCGTCCTGCCAAACAACGAGAAGAAGCTGCTGAAAAGCATCCATTGAAGAACTCCGTCTGCATATCCGCTTTATAACACGGGTAATCTAGCATATTCGACGGAATATGTCTAGCACATACAACGGCCTGTAAATTCAACTTTATTTATCTTACCCATGCTATTTCCCTCCCCCCCTATAGCTCCACGTTTTTGTTTGGTATGCCAATTGCGATACACATAGCAAAAAAAGGATTATCGTATTTTGGAGCCCCCGGACTTCTTTTCCCCTAACTATGGAGGGTCGTTATGCAGTTTCGTTGCAGTCATCTTTTTTTTCTGAGCATCGCAGCGGCATTGGTTTGCATCGGATGCCAGCAATCGTCGGTCGCGTCAAAACCGAAGGGCGATTCCAAAGCGGGCGACGCTGAAAAGATCGA
>CAZNMP010000275.1:0-4919 GCA_964573875.1 uncultured Planctomycetaceae bacterium
GGGGCCATGCTGCTTCAACTTTGGGGCGACCATCGGCATCGACCTACCCGTGACGTTGATTTTCTCGGCAGTGGGGAAAACTCCGTTTCACGATTCGAGCAAATTTTTCGCGATGTTTGCGAGATGACCGTTGAGGACGATGGTCTGGTTTTCAACGCGGAGTCGGTGCAGGGCGATGTGATTAAAGAGGATCAGCAATACGAAGGGTTGCGGATTAGTCTCGACTGCCGATTAGAAAACGCTCGGATTCCGATCCAGATCGATATTGGCTTTGGCGACGTGGTGACGCCTACGCCATTGACGGTCAGCTATCCGGTCCTGCTTGATTTTCCAGTACCCATCCTGGCCGTATACTCGCGTGTATCGGTAGTGGCCGAGAAGTTTCAAGCGATGGTCATGCTGGGCATGGTCAACAGCCGCATGAAGGATTTTTACGACCTATGGACCTTGGCTCGGCAGTTTGAATTCCAGGGGCCATTACTGTGCGAGGCAATCCGAGCGACATTCGAGAGGCGACGCACCCAGGTTCCTTCCGATGCGCCCAAGGCCCTTTCGCCGGAGTTTGGGCAAGACCAGACCAAGCAGACCCAATGGCGAGCTTTTGTCAACAGGAGCAAGATTGATTCCGATGGAACGTCGCTCAATGAAGTTGTGATCCTGCTGCGCGACTTTCTCCTGCCTTGTGCCAAAGCCATCGCGGCAGGAGACCAACTGGAAATGACATGGCCGCCCTTCGGGCCTTGGCAATAGCCAATGGCTATCTGAAGGAGGGGCGGAGCCCGTTCGCTGGGGGTGTTTTGGGGCAAGTCCGGGGCATTATTGCCAATATGCGGCCAACACGGCTAAAATGTCACTGCTACGCGAAATTGTTTTTACATGTTATCCAGCAAAGAGATACGACACAAAAACAATTTAAGGCAACACAAGCCCAACAACCCGGCCATACTTTGATAAACTAAAGGTTTGGCAATTGTTTCCGTTTTGTTTGTCCTTGCGAAGCCGTTTGCGGCTTTTCGAGGACAGTAACAATAAACAGGATGCAAGCCAATAACCGCCGATCACTAACCACTAACCACTAACCACTGACTACCCACAATGTCTTCGTCCGTCCCCCGTTATCTGGTGCCGTTTCATCCCAAACGCATGTCGCATTTTTATGCCGATGTGCTGGTGATTGGAGGCGGCTTGGCCGGCTTGCGGGCGGCGATGGGCGTCGATCCGAAGCTGTCGGTCGTGGTCGTCGTCAAACAGGGGATTGCGGATTCTAATACCAACTACGCCCAGGGCGGCGTGGCGGCCGTGTTGGATCCCGCCGACCGGATCGAAGACCATGTGGCCGATACGATTGAAGCGGGCGGCACGCTTTGCGATCCCGAGGTGGTTCGGCGAGTCGTAAGCGAGTCGCCGCAACGCATTCGCGAATTGGTTGAGTGGGGCACGCAGTTCGATCAAGATGAAGGCCAGATCGCCTTGGGACGCGAAGGCGGACACGGCCGCCATCGCATCGTTCATGCCCAGGGCGACGCGACGGGCAAAGAGCTTATCCGCGCGATGATTCGCCGCGTCGAGGAAATGCTCAATATCGACGTATGGGAAAACACATTTACGTTGGATCTTTTGACCACCGGCGGCGCGTGCCGTGGCGCATTGGTGTGGAACGCCCGGCACGGCAAAACGATGGTTTGGGCCAAACAAACGATCCTTGCGACCGGCGGGGCAGGGCAGCTTTACCGCGAAACGACCAATCCCGAGGTGGCCACGGGCGATGGCATGGCGATGGCCTATCGGGCTGGTTGCGAACTACGCGACATGGAATTCATGCAGTTTCATCCCACGGTTCTTTACATCGCGGGCGGCAGCCGAAGTTTGATTAGTGAAGCGGTCCGCGGCGAAGGGGCCTGGCTGGTCGATCGGCATGGTCACCGCTTTATGCCGGACTACGATCCCCGGGCCGAACTGGCGCCCCGCGACGTGGTCAGTCTGGCCATTGTCAGCCAGATGGAGAAAACGCGGCATCCGTGTGTGTATCTCGACTTGAATCATTTGGATCCGCAGGTAGTGCGAAACCGTTTCCCTGGGATTGCCGCGGTATGTGCGGAATTCAATCTGGATATTACGCATGACCGGATTCCCGTGCGGCCGGGCGCTCACTACATGATGGGCGGCGTGGTGGTCGATATCGAGGGCCGCACGCGGGTGCCGAATCTTTGGGCGGCCGGCGAAGTTACATCGACGGGGCTCCATGGCGCCAATCGTTTGGCATCGAACAGCTTGGCCGAGGCGCTTGTCTATGGCGCGCATGCCGGCGAAGGGGCTTCGGATGCCGCGGCAAAAATGCCCGATGATTTTGCGGCTGCCTTGATCGAAAATCCGCCGATCGATACGCTCACCGAACCGCTGCATTTGGCCGACATTCGCAATTCGCTCCAAAGCTTGATGTGGCGCAACATGGGCGTCCGCCGCGATGCCGAGGGGATGGCCGAGGCCCTTGAAACGATTGGCCATTGGAATCGCTATGTGTTGCCGCGTCAGTTTGCGGATCCGACTGGTTGGGAACTGCAAAACATGCTTTGCGTATGCCGACTGATGATCGAGGCGGCCATCAAACGCCAAGAAACCCGCGGCTCGCACTTCCGCATCGACTTCCCCAATAACGACAACACCCAATGGCACAGGCATATTTCGTTCCGGAGGGAGTAGGGCCATAGTTCATGGGACTTGAGCTTGTCGAAATTGTTTTAAAGGTGGAGAGTACTTTCGGTATTTCATTGCCAGATGCCAAGCTTTCAAATGAGATGCGAACTGTTGGTGACTTATATGACTGCATTTTGGATATTCTTGGCCGAGAAAATGAAGGAATCGGTTTGACTAAACACGCTTTTGAAACACTCCAAGAAACATTGTCTAGATTAAGAGGAATTCCCAAAGAACAAATCCGGCAGGATACACAGTTAGATGTATTGGTCCCTGCCTTTCAACGTCGTGTTTTTTGGCGAAAACTCAAAAATGCACTGCAATTGCCGCTTCCCTCGCTAGATCGTTCCGCCAGAATAATTCGCGCAATCTTTGCCATTGCCCTTGTTCTGGGAGGAATGACAACTTCTAACATCATGATTGGCGTCAATCTATTGTCAAGAGATCCAATTATCTGGGCGTGTATTGTATTTGTGTTTTTTGGCGCCGTCGGCTTTTGGGCAATTGTCGGTATTATCCTGACAATTCCTGCCGCCGTGGCTTGGCCGCGAGGTATTCGCTCGGTTGGGGACTTGACACAGACGATGGTTTCCATGAATTATGGGGTGTTAATCCGACGAGACTCTCATTGGAGTCGCAACGATGTTTGGATTGCCCTTCAGCAGATTATTGTATCGTCTCTAGGTGTGAATATATCTGATGTGACGATGCAATCACGTTTCATTGAGGATTTGGGGGCAGGATGATGCCCGGTTTCACTATCCACTATCCACTATCCACTATCCACTAGCCACTAGCCACTAATGCCCACTCCTACATACGCCGATCATGCCTGGCACGGACCGGTAACGGTTGTTGAAAACGTCCAGGTTGCACGAGATACGTACCGATTGCGGTTTGCTTGCCCGGAAATTGCGAGGCGCATGACGCCAGGGCAATTCGTGATGCTGCGGTTGGCCAATTGCAACGATCCGCTGCTGGGGCGGCCGTTGGCGGTTTATAGCACGCTGCCGGATCCGGCTGGAAATCCGTATTACGTGGATGTCGTGTATCTGACGGTCGGTAAAATGACCCGGCTGCTGCCCGAGTTTGCCGAGGGCTCGAAATTGGAAGCTTGGGGGCCGTTGGGCAACGGTTTTTCGGCCGAAGCGACGGAGCATCTCGTGATGGTGGCGGGCGGCATTGGGCAAACGCCGTTTCTAACGCTCGCCCAAGAGTATCTTGGCAAAAAATGCTTCGGCGATCCACCCCGGCAAGTGCCGCCGGCTCGGCAGGTCACGCTCTGCTACGGTGCGAAGAGCAAAGAGTATCTGGCCTGCGTCGAGGATTTTGAACGTTTAGGTGTTTCGGTCCATCTAAGCACCGACGACGGCTCGGTAGGCCATCATGGGTTTGTGACCGATTTTATTCGGCCGGCCGTACAGGGCAATGAATCGGTACAGTCATGTCGGATCGTATGCTGCGGACCGGAAGTCATGATGGAAGCCGTGGCCAAAATTGCCCAAGAGCTTGGTGTACCCTGCCAGGTTTCGTTGGAAAGCCCCATGGCCTGCGGCATCGGCATTTGCTTCAGTTGCGTGACGAAGATCCGCGATGCCTCGGGCGGGTGGGATTATCGCCGCACTTGTGTCGAAGGGCCGGTATTTAATGCCGTGGATGTCCAGTTCTAGGCCCCTCTGTGTGGGTGGTTCCTGCTAATTCTCGGCAGGATCTTCTGATCGAATCTGAAAAAACCGTGCAATCGGTATCCTGGTTGCCGATAGGTGATACATGCGTGCGCCCGAGCACCAGCAGCGCAGCCGGACTGCCATATAACGGGGGGGCATGCGTTTGCCGTTCAATCAGGAGTCGAGGAATTATGCAGATCAAAGTCTACGTTCCCAAGGTCATCGAAATTCCAAGCGAATATCTGCCGGCTTTGGCCAAACGCGCTGCCGATAGCTTGGGCGATCGTTCCCATGAGGTTTCCGCGACTCGAGGGCACTTGGTACGGCAAGCCGTGCAGGATGGACTTCTGCGTGAATTTGACACTCTGGTTGGGGAAGACGGCACGGTAGACTTGGTATGCGATCCGGGCACTGAAATTCCCTTGGAATTCGAAAATCGTAGCTTGAGCCTTGCCGAACTGCTGGATGCTTTGCAGTACAAGCGGAATCTAGCCGACGTTGAGACCTCGGCCGAAGCAGCCTGACGGAAGTCTCGCGGTAATCGTGCGAACGCCGAGG
>CAZNMP010000276.1:0-4915 GCA_964573875.1 uncultured Planctomycetaceae bacterium
ATCGAGAGCATGATCGCGCAGGTGTCGGCGCAGATGCCCATCTAGTCGTCGGTCTAGCCGACTTCGCGGATCACTTGGCGGACGATCTCGGGATAATCGATCACGGCCTTGGTGGTGATTTCGCCGGCCACGATCGCAACGCCGGTCGTGACCATCGTTTCACACGCGACGCGGCTATAAGGATCCTTGGCAAACAGGGCGTCAAGAACGCCGTCAGAAATTTGATCGGCCAATTTGTCGGGATGGCCCATGCTGACCGCTTCACTGGTGAACAAAAACTTGCCCTTCGCCACGGAAAACCCTCCTACGTTACTGATGATTCTTCACACCACGGAATTGGTGTAATTATAGACAAGAAGTGGTAGCTGGCAATCGGGGCGGCTGTCGGTCTGGCCACAAAACAATTGGGGGGAAGGGCGGCAAGGCAGGATTCCCAGGCTCACTAAAAGTCCGGTTAAGCCACCAAATCTTGTTAATCCTGTCAAAACTCGTTTTTTTGCCCCACAAATGGCTATTTCCGCCGCATTGTTACTGCTGGAGTGAATAAAGCACGACGTTCAGACCGATTCTCGCGGCGTCCTCGCGCAAATAGCCGCGACATTCCAGCGAATCGCGTTTTTCAAGGCCGCAGCTCAGGTCGTACTGCGAAAAAACCACGCCCCAGCGGTCGCCAAGCTTGATGCCTTCCAAATCGGGCGGAACTTTGCGCACCGCGGCTTCCAGCGGCTGGCCGGGGGCCGACGCCTCGGGGTCGCGACGCGAAACCACTCGCAAATCAAAACCGCCATAGGTCGTGCTGAATATGGGATCTTCCGTGGGTATTCGTTCCAGCTTGCGTTGGGAAAAAATTGCCGCCATCTCGCGGTGGAATGATTCGGTGAATGCCCGGCTCGCGCAAATCGAGTCGGCCAATATCATGCCGCCGCGTTCCACGTATTGCTTCAACCGCTGCCGTTCAAGGTCGGTCAAGCGGAACGCCGTGCGGCCGTGCATGAAAACCAAATGGTAATCGAACAACGATTCATCGGTAATGTCGAGCAGTTCCTCGCGAACTCGCGTGCGGACTTTCAGCTCGCGGTCGGCGGCGTCCATCAGATTGACAATCGCCCGGGGCGCGGCATTGCAGCCCCCGGGATGCCGCAGCGTGGCGACATAGAGCCGTCCGCGCTCGACGCGGTCGCCGGGCCTCTGGATGTTTGTCGGGCGGAAGAAATCTTCCTTCGTTTTCAATTCCCGGTTCGTGGCATAGGCCACTACATTCAGCCCCAGCGACATTGCCGCGTTGATGCGGGCTTGAACCGCGGAACTGTATTTTTCATTGCGGCCGGGACGCGATAATTCCCACAGGCAAGAAAGCGAAGGACGCGGATTTTGTGGCGGGTCGAGCGGAGCATAGACGACGCTTGTCCGGCACCCGAATTCAATTCCCCAGATCGGTCGCAAATGCTTGGGATCCACTTTTTCCTCGGCATACCAAATCGGGTGCTCGGGTTCCAAAAGCCGCAGCTTGTATTCTGGTTCGGGAAAGACCGCCTGCATCAACTCGCGAAAACCGCGGTCGAAACCGACGCCGCCGCAATAGCCTTCGGCGAAAAGGAACCCGCCGCGATCGAGATAGTCGCGGATTTTCTTGGCGATTTCCATCCGACGCGCGGGATCCTTGGGCGAAGGGCTTTGGCTGCCGCATAGGAACAAAACGGGCGTTTGGGCCAAATCCTCGACCGTGGCCAGCCGAAGATCGACCACTTGCCACGTCATATCGCGCTTCCATCGCATTTCGACATAGCGGGTCATGTTGCCAATGTCGGCCCTGTGTCGGTTCCAATCGTCGCCGTCGTGCTGTAGTTTTCCCAAGAGGACGGGCCAGCGTCCCTTGGAAAGAAACAGCAAGGCGAAGCTGGTGCCGATCAAGGGGTTGTTCTCGCCGTGTCCGCCGCCGGTCCAGAATCTGCCGAGCCCTTCCATGCCCGACTGTTTGCGGACGAGCCAATCGGTGCCTTCGCGATACCAGTCGGCGCGATCGGGTTGGCCGGGACGCGGAGGCAAGGGGATGAACCGCGTGGCCGTCAAACGGCCTGCACGCTCCAAACCGTAAAGATAGTAAAGCAGCCAGGTGTCGCCGGCGCCGGGGTTGCGAACGACCGAGTAGTTGCGGCCAAGCCAAGCGATGCCGCGCTGAATGCGGTCGGCGTCGTCGGTATCGCGTGATTTACAGCAATCAATATGGTTGCCGTTCACCTGCGCGTCGGCTGATTGGATTCGGTCGGAGGCGATCACCAGCGAGGTGATGCCAGCGCAGGTCATGCTGCCGGTGCCGGTGGGAGATCTCAGGGTATAGCCCCAGGATCCGTCGGGATTTTGGCATTTTTCCCAATAGGCCTTGGCCAGCCGCCACGTTCGATCATTCGCTGCGACGCCCACGCGCTCGGCCTCGTGCAAGGCTAGCAGCGCGAACTGCGAGTTCGAGTTGTCGCCTTCACCACCCATACCTGGATAGGTCCAGGCGCCTTTGTAGTCGCCGCCGGCAAGTTGGGTACCTTCAAGCCATCGCACATTTTGGAGAAGCCGCTCACGGTCGCGTTCGGGCTCGGCGCGGGCGAAAGCCATCGTTTGCAACGAAACCACGTAAGTGCGCTCCGGCCGGATCTTGCGAAGATGATTAAGCGCCTTCTGCATCTTTTCGTTGCTTGGCTCGATGCCGGAGTTGAGCAAAGCCAACGTGCAGAGGGCGCTGATGCCGCCCGGTTGCCCTACCATGTCTGCCCAAGAGCCGTCGGCGCGTTGTTGGCTCAAGAGATAGCTGGTGCCGGACTCGATGGCTGCACGGACCTGCTCGGGAGTGACGTCCGCCCGCAAAGGCCCTACAATCACCCCAAACAGCCCAACTGCAAGAGCTGTGATGGCGAACTGGCGCATCATGCAAAAATTCCCCCATGCCGGGGCACGAAAATAAGTGAGCACTAGTATCTCAAGTATCTTAGAATTCCTTAGTTAGAACAGCAATACACGCTGGCGAGCCCTGGGTGGTTTTATCGTGCCGCTGTAGAATAATACCATTAGCAAAAGGGATTAGGGATTGGGGATTAGAGATTAGAATCCGTTTGTCATGCAAATGTAAATCAGCCGCATGACGCGATAGTTTCACAATCCCCCCATTCACTAATCCCTAATCCCTAGCCTCTAATCCCTGCTTTCCTCATGTCTATCGGAAAAACACGAAATCTCGGCGACGTCCTGCAAGAGTTCAGCCAACACAGGCGGCTCATGCAGGAAGAACTGCAAAAAGTCATCATCGGTCAAGACGAAGTGATCGAACAGATGTTTGCGGCCATCTTTACCCGCGGTCATTGCTTGCTGGTGGGTGTGCCCGGCTTGGCCAAGACATTGATGGTCAGCACCGTAGCTCGGATTCTAGATATTCAGTTCAAACGAATCCAGTTTACGCCCGACTTAATGCCGTCGGACATTACGGGCACGAACGTGTTGGAGGAAGACGAGCGGGGCCGGCGTGATTTTCGATTTGTCGAAGGGCCGGTCTTCACCAACATTCTGTTGGCCGACGAAATCAACCGAACGCCGCCGAAAACGCAGGCCGCGCTGCTTCAGGCGATGCAGGAACGCGAAGTGACCGTAGGCCAGCAGACGTATCCGCTGCCCGATCCGTTCTTCACAATCGCCACCCAGAACCCGATCGAGCAGGAGGGCACGTATCCGCTGCCCGAGGCCCAGTTGGACCGTTTCATGTTCAACATCAAGGTGGATTATCCTCGGGCCGACGAAGAGGAGCGGATTTTAGCGAGCACCACGCGCGGCGAGCGGCCGGAAGTGCGGAAAGTGCTGTCAGGCAAAGCCATTTTGAACCTTCAGGCGTTGGTCAACAAGGTGGCCGTCAGCGAGTATATCGTGCAATACGTGTCGCGACTGATCCGTGCAACCCGGCCGAAGGATCCCTCGGCGCCGAAGTTCATCCAGGAGTTAGTCGATTGGGGCGCCGGTCCTCGTGCGGGCCAATTTTTGATCCAAGGCGGCAAGGCCTTAGCAGCGATGGACGCCCGATTTTCCGTAGCGGTTGAAGACGTGCAAAAAATCGCCGTGCCCGTACTCCGGCACCGCATCAGCACGAATTTCCAAGCCCAGGCCGAAGGCCTCACCAACGAAGACATCATCGAGCGTCTCGTTCGCGAAACCCCCCCGCCCGTGATTCCGAAGTACGAGAAGTAGGAGGCGGGGGATTTTGGGATTAAGGGATTTTGGAATTTGGAGGTGAGTTCGTGCAAGAACATCATCAGGTGTGTCTCGGGAGCTGTATTGAAGACGCTCTTAAGATAATGCATTGTTTTGCAAAGGGAAAGAAAAGGGGAGAGAAAAAGGAAACGCAATTAGACATTTCCGACTTCGATGAGGCTGCTTTGCGATTCTTTGTCATGGTAGCGATAAAACGTCGCTATCGCAAAGCGAAGTGTCAAAGCGAATGGCATAGGATTGATCTGGTCGCGACAATTCCAGATAACAAAAAAATTGCTATCGAATTCAAATTCTATGTTTTGCGTAAAACGTGGCCATTGGGCCAGGGGAATTCTGAAAAACCGCATTGGAAGGGTGGAGCCTCCGAACAAAACCGGAGAGATTTTGACAAATGCATCAGAAAGCTGCAAAAACTGTCCTACAAGGAAATAGATGAGAAGTATGTAGTGCTGATCTATGATCGGAGAAAACATGGCCGTAAAACATCGTTCGAAAAATTCTATGGCAATCTAAAGAAGGAATTTGGAAAGAATGCAATTGAGACTAGGAATTGTTGGGGGAATAATGATGTCGCTTCTTGGTTAATACGCATACCTTAATGCGAACTGCTCATTCCGCCTTCTTTTCCAAAATCTACCCTGAGAATCCTGAACGCATCCGAGATCATGAG
>CAZNMP010000277.1:0-4909 GCA_964573875.1 uncultured Planctomycetaceae bacterium
TGTAGTGATTCACGCTGTTGGGGTTTTATTCAGTGAGTGCCACTGGCTCTGCCAGTGTGGGATTCCGCGTGATTACATACGGCGGCCAGCACTGGCAAAGCCAGTGGCACTCAATAAGCGGCTTTTAATACGTTCCCGCAATTATGAATCACTAAACTATTATCGCCTCCCTAGAGCTTTACCCGCCTATGATTCCTTGGTCCCGCTTTGTTGAAATCGTCGGACGCCATCAGCGGTTTGTGCTGACCACGCACATTCGCCCCGACGGCGACGCGCTGGGCTCCGAGCTTGCGATGGCGTTGATCCTTGAATCGCTCGGCAAGGATGTGCTGGTTTGCAATGCGTTCGCCGTTCCGCCGAATTTGCGGTTTCTCGATCCGCAACACAAACTAAAGCAACTCGATCTCGATGTGCCGGCCGCGCGGCTCGAAGATCGCGAGGTCTTGATTATTCTTGACACCTCGGCCTGGGCACAGCTTGGTGCGATGGGGGCTGTCATCAAATCCACCAAGGCCGTGAAAGTGGTGATCGACCATCACGTAAGCGGCGACGATCTTGGCGCGGAGTCGTTCAAGGATTCAGAGGCCGAGGCGACCGGCCGGTTGGTTGTTGAAGCAGCTGACCAGTTGGGCGTGCCTTTGACCAAGCCCATCGCCCAAGCCGCGTTCGTCGCCCTGACGACCGACACGGGCTGGTTCCGTTTTTCATCGACCACTGCCGAAACGTTGCGACTTGCGGCACGTTTGGTCGAAGCCGGGGTCGCTCCAGACCAGTTCTACAAAAATCTGTACGAAAACGACAGCCACGGCCGGTTGCAACTTATCGGCCGGGCTCTTTCCCATGCTCAAACCGAACTCGGCGGCCAATTGATCCACACTTGGCTGAGCCAGGCCGATTTCGCCGCCGCCGGCGCTTTGCCCTCGGATAGCGAAGACATCATCAACATGACGCTTTCGGTAGGGGGCACCCAGGCGGCTGTGATCCTGGTCGAACAGCCCGCCGGCGGGTATAAAGTAAGTTTCCGCAGCCGTTGCGATCTGGATTGCAGCAAACTTGCCGAACAGTTTGGCGGCGGCGGCCATAAAAAAGCTGCCGGCGCTTCGATTCAGGGGCCTTTTGAAGTCGTACAGACTCGCATTCTCGACGCCGTCCGCGCCGCAATGCAGTCTACTATCCACTAATCACTATCCACTAGCCACTAACCACTAACACCAGCCATGCCAGACACTCCAGCCAAATCGTGTTGTTGTTGCCAAGGGCCTGCCGGCGACGAAAATCGCCGCGGATTTTTGGGCCAAGCCGTGGCCGTGCTTTGCGGCGGCGCCACCCTTTTGGTTCCTGTTGCCGTGGGAGCCGTGACTTTCTTAAATCCGTTGCGGCAGAAAAGTCAGAGCGGCGAATTCATGCGGTTGGCCTCGCTCGACGCCTTGCCCGACGACGGTACGCCGCGCAAAGTGCCGGTGATCGCCGACCGGCAAGACGCCTGGAACCGTTTTCCGGCCGAGCCGATCGGTGCCGTGTTCCTTCGCCGCACCGGCAACGACGTGGCCGCTCTGCAAGTGATCTGTCCCCATGCCGGCTGCTCGATCAACTTCGAAGGCAGCGCGAAAGAAGGCAAGTTTTTCTGTCCGTGCCATGCCGCGAGTTTTGATTTGGCGGGCAAGCGAACCGATCAAACTTCGCCCAGCCCCCGCGACATGGACTCGTTGGAAGTTGAGATCCGCAACAAAAACGAGGTGTGGGTGAAGTTCCAAACATTCGGCCTCGGCACCGCCAACAAAGTCGCGCAAGCCTAAGGACGTTGTTGCTCCTCGATGAGAGGAGAAGGGCAGGGGGGGCCATCGTTCAGGCAAATAAAGGTTGCCTTTTTCTCTTTTCCAAACGAGAAAGAGAACCAAGTTCCCAAAATCGCTCGATCCAGCAATCTTCACAAAACATATTAACGAGGTTTCAACATGAAAGCTCTTTGGTCTTGGGTTAACGATCGCACGGGGATCGGTGACGCCTGCGGTTGGCTGGCTGATTCTCCGGTTCCCGGCCGCGCTTGTTGCTGCAAAACACTGCCATGCGTCATCCTGTTCACCTTCTGCATCCAAGTCATCAGCGGCTGGTTTCTCTGGGTGTTTTATAGCCCCAGCGCACAAACAGCCTGGGAAAGCGTTTACTACATCCAGCATGAAGTGATGGGCGGCTGGCTCTTGCGGGCGGTCCATCATTATTCGGCCCATGTGCTGTTGGCCTTGTTGATGCTGGCCGTGGCGCAAAGCATTTTGACCAATGCCTATCGCGCGCCGCGCGAATTGGTTTTCTGGGCGACCGTCGGGCTTGGGCTCTTCGCGCTGGCCGCCATCTTGACCGGCGACTTGCTCTACTGGGACCAGAACGGATATGCCTCGACGAAAACACGCACCGGCTTCCTCGCTTTTCTGCCCTTGGTAGGCGATAGCTTGTTAAAACTTGCGATCGGCGGCCCCGGGCCGGCGTTGGGTCACCTTTCCGTCACCCGATTTTTCGCTTTGCACGTGGGCACCTTCGGCGGCGGCTTTGTCGCGCTCTTGGTCATTCGCGGCATTTTGGCCCGTCGTGCGGCCGCGGCGGATGCTGCCTCCGGCGTCAGCTCGTCGTACTATTGGCCCAAGCAAGCGATGCAAGGCACCGTGGCCTGTTTGGCGGTTGCCGTCATCATTTTGTTCTTGGCCTGCCAACACGGCACCGAGGCTCCCCATCGCGGCGTAACATTGCTTTCGCCCGCGGATACCGATCCGGCCAACGGATACAATGCCGCTCGGCCCGAGTGGTTCCTGGTGGGCGTGTACGAATTTTCGCATCTGTTCCCCGGCGAATTGGCCATCATCCCGATTTTCATCGTCCCGGGCCTTTTGGTCTTCATCGTGCTGTTGATGCCGTTTGTGGCCAAGGTGCCCCTGGGACAGGCTTTTAACGTGTTGTTCACGATTGGACTGCTCATTGCTCTGACCGGCATGAGCTACTGGTCGCTGGCCAAGGACCGCGACAATCCGGAACATCAGAAAGCGATTGCCCAAGAATTGCAACAGGCGGATCGCGTTTGCGAATTGGCCCGACATGAAGGCATTCCTCCGACCGGTGCCTTGACCTTGCTGCGTAACGATCCGAAAACCCAAGGTCCGCGTCTGTTCTCGCAAAATTGCTCAAGCTGTCACGACTATGCGGCAGGCAAGAATGAGGCCGAAGACATCAAGGCCGAGAAATCTTCAGCCCCCAACCTTGCCGGATTCGCCACCCGTGGTTGGATCGCAGGCTTGTTAGATCCGAAGCAGATTTCCGGCCCCCAGTATTTTGGCGGTTCGAAGCAGAAGACCGGCAAGATGGCCGGTTTTGTCAAGGAAACGTTTGCCGAACTGGATGACGACCAAAAGAAGGATCTGGCAAAGGCCGTCGCGGCCTTGTCGGCCGAGGCGCATCTGCCGTCCCAAAAGGAGTTGGATGCCAAAGACGCCAAAATGATCGAGGAAGGTCGGAAGCAGATTGTCGAGTTCGGCTGCACCGACTGCCATAAGTTCCACGAGAAGGCAGGGGCCGGCGCGCCGGATCTGACCGGCTACGGCTCGCCCGAGTGGCTTGCAGGCATCATCCGCAATCCTGCCGACAAGCGTTTCTACGGCTCTACGAACGACCGGATGCCCGCCTATGCCGGCTCGGCCGATCCAGCCCAGAATACGCTCAATCCGCACCAGATCGAGATGTTGACCAACTGGCTCCGCGGCGAGTGGTACGAGGAGAAATAGTGGTTAGTGGCTAGTGGTTAGTGGCGGGAGGCTACTTGCGGCTTCGTTGTTTTGCTACGCCAACGCCATTTGCCTAAATTGCCAATCAGAACGTCCTTGTTCGGTAAATTCTACGAAAACGGTACAGTTTACCAGCTTGGCAGCCGATTCTTAGAACACCATGTGGTGTAAAAGCTGCCAACAGGATGTTCCTGCGCAATCGGCCGGTGACAAGCAATCGCTTTGCTGTCCTCGGTGCGGTGGTGCTTTGCACATCGAGACGACTCCGTCGGCCCAGGCCGCCGCGCCAACCAGTGAAAACGAACCGCCGGTCTACGACAGTTGGGAGCTGGACGAAGAGCTGTTGCACATCGGGCGGGTATTGCAGGCGGATGAGTTGAAAAACGAACAGGCCGCGGCCGCCTATCAACGCGAAGCAGCGCGTTTCGATCTGCCGCACGTTGCTCCCACGGCATGGCATCTTCCTGAAGTCCAAACGACGAGCAAATCGAAGTCGAACGACAAAGCCTCGCGCGGCGATTTTGCCGGCCTATGCACTTGGCTTTCGCTCTCGATGGGCACGGCGGGATTCGTCTGCGGCGGAATTCTGCTGGGGTGGTCCTTGGCTGCGGGAAGGCAAGAGCTGTGGACCATCGGCCTGCCCGTGGCATTGGTCGGCCAGGTCGCCTTGCTCATCGGCTTGGTGTTACAGCTTGAACGTCTCTGGCGCGACAACCGCACGGCGGTCGCCAAACTTGAAAACGTCGATGAACAACTGCACGAGCTGAAAACCACGACCACATTGCTAGGCACCGCTCATGGGCCCGCCTCGAATGCTTTTTACGCCCATTATACCGGCGGCGCGGGGCCGCAACTCTTGTTGACCGATCTGAAAGGTCAACTCGACTTGCTGGCGATGAAAATCGCCCACGATGAGCAGTAGGGAGCTCACATCTTCCGGCTATCGTAGGCCCAATGCAAAAGGGCTTGGCGCTGTTTACGGCGGCAATCGAGATCGCCGGGCGTGCAATTTCTCTTGATCTGGGCAATATGCCGGGTCATGGCTTTCCACCGCTTGATTTGGCGAAGATCGTCGTCGCAACGCCGCCCCATGAAGTAGCGGCAATACCACTGGAACCAGCCGCGCGGATCCTCCGCGTAGA
>CAZNMP010000278.1:0-4871 GCA_964573875.1 uncultured Planctomycetaceae bacterium
CCTCGGATCGTACGCATCCTCGATCGAAAAAACGCCAATCGCCGTGCGAACCAGCGCCGACATCACGGCCCCCGTGCCCAGCGACGCTGCCAAATCGCGTCCCAGCGAGCGAATATAAGTGCCGCTGCCGCACTCGATTTCCAAAACCAACTCCGGATACTGATACGACCTCACCTGAATATCGAAAATTTCCACCGGCCGCGGCTTTAATTCCACCGGCTTCCCCTGCCGAGCCAGTTTATAGGCCGGCCGACCGTGAATCTTGAGCGCTGAGAAAGCAGGCGGACGCTGCTCGATCCGCCCTACGAATCCGCGAGCCGCCGTTTGAATCTCTTCCAACGTCGGACGCTTGGCATCCGTCAACACAACCGCCTCGCTCTCGATATCCTCCGTCGGACTCTGCCGACCCAGCAAAAACGTGCCCACATACCGCTTGCGCATCCGCTGAACATATTCGATCAAATGCGTCGCCCCGCCGACGCATACCACCAACACCCCCGAAGCCAGTGGATCGAGCGTCCCGGCATGTCCCGCCTTGGCAGGCCGGGTTAAACGCTGCACCATATTGACCACCTGCCGTGAGGTTATCCCCCGCGGCTTGTTCAGGTTCAGCAGTCCGCAGAACGATCGTGGTGAATCTTGGCGTCCGCAGGCAGTCATCATGCTTGAATTCATGGGTTTCATTCTAATATCCGTCCGAAACCACGTGCAGCCCCCCAGGGCCGATCAGTTTTCGGTAGGGCGGAGTCGAGCGAAGCGATGGCCCGCCTTGAATTCTTCGCAAAATGGCGGGCCATCGCTTCGCTCGACCCCGCCCTACGCTTTCCCCAAATTCAATAATTGAGTGGCCCTCGTGCAGCCCCCCAATCACTGGCAGTAATCACGACTATGCAGTAAAATTACTGGTATTGTGACAATAAATCTGCCCCCTAATCCCTAGCCTCTAACCTCTAGCCCCTAATCCCACATGCCCTTCGACCACCTTGGCCCCTACCAAATCGTCGGCAAACTTGGCCGTGGCGGCATGGGCACGGTCTACGAGGGCGTCCATCGCGAAAGCGGCGAACCTGCCGCCGTCAAACTACTCGCCGCCGCTCTGGCCCAGGAAGAAGGCTTCCGCGTCCGTTTCGAATCTGAAATCGAAACCCTCCGCAAACTCAACCATCCCAATATCGTGCGGCTATTCGGTTTTGGCGAGCAAGACGGCCATCTCTTCTACGCGATGGAATTGGTCGATGGCAACAGTCTCGAAGAAGAATTGCAGCGAGGACGACGGTTCGACTGGCGTGAAGCCGCCGGAATCGGCATCGAAATGTGCCTCGCCCTACGCCACGCCCACGACCGCGGAATCGTCCACCGCGACATCAAGCCGGGCAATCTGCTGATGGCCAAAGACGGCCACGTCAAGCTCTCTGACTTCGGTATCGCGCGACTCTTCGGCAACGCCCGCCTCACCAACGACGGCAACGTGCTTGGAACCGCCGAATACATGGCCCCGGAACAGGCCGAAGGTCGCCCCGTCGATTATCGTGCCGATCTCTACAGCTTAGGCACTTTGCTCTATGCACTGTTGGCCCGCCGCCCCGTGTTTCGCGGCCGCTCGCTGCTCGACGTGCTCCACAAGCAGCGTTACGATCCGCCCGACCCCATCCGCCAACATGCCCCCGAAGTGCCCGAGGAATTCGAGCGCATTTTAGGCCAGCTTCTCGAAAAAGAGCCGGAACGGCGAATCCCCAACGCAAGCATACTCGGCCGGCGATTGGAAGAAATGCTGCATGCCTTATCCACCTCCCCCGAGACGCTCGCCGCTTCGGCCGATTGGTTCGAGCAAGCCGCGCCATCGCCGCCCGCCGTTCAAGAAACGCTCTCCGTTCCACCGCCCGAAGACATCCCCGACGAACCGACGCTTCACGAGCCCGTCGGCAATCTGCCCGTCACCGAAGTCATTACCGACTCGATTTCCCACGAAAAACGGCCCGAGCCGATCCTGCATATCTCCTCGCCCGTCGAAGAAAAACCCGTACAACCGCCGGCAGCCGTTTTTCCTTCCGTCGGTCGCTTCATTGTCGTCGGCGAAGATGAATTAGATCAGGCCGTCGAAGAACCTACGCACCACCCCATCATTTCCTTCCAAACCTGGGCGTTGGCCTCGGCATTGCTCACCCTGGGACTCATCGCATGGTGGTTCCTCCGGCCGCCGACCGCCGACACTTTATTCGATCGCATTTCCGCCCACGCCTCTGATAAATCGCTCGAGTCGCTGCTGTTGGCCGAGCCCGACATCAACGACTTTCTCCTCCGTTTCTCCAACGACATCCGCGCAGGCCAACTCCGCGAATACGCCCGCGAAATCGACTTGTATCGCCTCGAAAAAACCTTCGATCGGCGAGTCCGAGGACAGGAAGGCGCCAAAGGTCTCTCACCCATCGAGCAGCTTTATTTGGAAGCGATCACCATTGCACGCTACGATCCCGTGCGAGGCATGGCAAAACTCCAGGCCATCGTCGATCTCAACAACCAGCCCGGCGACAACGCGGGCCCCGCCGGTCAATGCCTTACGCTCGCGAAGCGAAAGCTGGCCCAGCTTCAACATCAGGTGAAGAAAAACGCCTCCGACCAACTCATCGCCCTCAAGGAACGGCTCCAAGCCGCCGACGCCATGCGTGCCGGCGACCCCCAAACCGCGCAAGCGATGTACCGCGCCGTCATCGAGCTCTACAGCGAAAAACCCTGGGCCGCCGAGGCCGTCGCTCTCGCCCGCAAAGCTCTCAACGAAAAATCACCGTCAAAACCCTAGTTTTGGCCGAAATTTCCCCGTCCCCATCTATGGGCTACAATTTCCTATCATGACATTTCCCACCACGCGCATGCGAAGGCTTCGCCATCTTCCGGCGATCCGTAATCTGGTCCGTGAAATCCGGCTCTCGCCGTCCAATTTCATCCTGCCGCTGTTTGTCCGCCCCGGCGAAGGCATCCGCGAACCCATCGCCGCCATGCCCGGCCAATGCCAGTTGTCGCCCGACATGCTCGCCGACGAAATCAGCCAGGCGGTTGAACTCGGGCTAGGCGGTGTAATCCTTTTCGGTATCCCTGCCCATAAAGACGCTACAGGCAGCGATGCCACGAGTTCCTCCGGCATTATCGCGCAAGCCATCCGCGCCGCCAAACAAACATCGCGCGACTTTCTGATCATTACCGATGTCTGTTGTTGCGAATATACCGATCACGGCCACTGCGGCGCCATTGGCCGCTCCACCGGCCGGCTCGATGTCGAAAACGATGCAACGCTTGAACTCTTGGCCCGACAGGCCGTGGTCCATGCCCAGGCAGGCGCCGACATGGTGGCTCCCAGCGGCATGATCGACGGCATGGTCGGCGCTATCCGCGCCGCCCTCGACGCTGCCGGTTTTTCGCATCTCCCGATCATGAGCTACGCCGCCAAGTATGCCAGCGCTTTTTACGGCCCCTTCCGCGAAGCGGCTGAAAGCGCCCCGCAGTTCGGCGACCGACGCAGCTATCAGATGGATCCCGCCGCTGCCGCCGATCAAGCCATGCGCGAAATCGAGCTCGACCTGGCCGAAGGGGCCGATATCATCATGGTCAAGCCCGCCCTGGCCTACCTCGACATCCTCCATCGGGCCGGCGAGCGTTTCCCCGGCGTCCCATTAGCGGCCTATAATGTATCAGGGGAATACAGCATGGTGAAAGCCGCCGCCCAGCAAGGCTGGCTCGACGAAAAACTCACCGCCCTCGAATCCTTAACTGCCATTCGACGCGCCGGCGCCGGCATCATCCTAACCTATTGGGCCAAAGACGCCGCACGTTGGCTGAAGTAGACCAGATTATGAACGCCCCTGCCATCCAAAAAATCCTCTGCCTGAAATGTCATGCGGTTTTGGATGCCACCGACAACTACTGCCGGCATTGCGGGGAACCCACCGTCATCCTGGCCGATAGCGGAAACGCCCGCCCCCGGTCCTTCACACACGGCTACGATTCGGCCTCGCGCCCCACGGGTTTCTTCGAAAGCCCTTGGGTCATCCTGCCGCTGATCTTCCTGGTGCTCGGCCCGCTGGCGCTGCCGCTTTTGTGGCGAAGCCGCCAATTCTCGCCCCTCTGGAAAAACGTCCTCACGGTAATAACACTCGTCTACACCGTTTTTCTCATTGTGTCGGTTTGGTTTTCAGTGCAGGAAGCGATGAAATCATTCCGAGAGTTGGACAAGCTCCGCGCGCTGTAACCAACAAAAACACGCCCAGCAACAGATTCATCCACAGCGTTACGCCGTGCGCGCGCACAACCGGCACTCCCATCATCAAAATCGAGAACAGCCATAACGCAGCCATAAGCTGCGACGTCCGCGGATAACGCGGCGCTCGCGAAAAGACGACCGCAATCGCCGGCAACGCCGCCGTCGGATGATAACTCCACACCAGCGGCGAAAACCAGAGCGTGGCCAACGACACCAAAGCAATTTCCGTCGCCCAACGATCCGGCGTCAAATCCCGCCCAGGCTGCCGCCAATAGTACAAAACGCCCAGCCCCAGCAACCCCATGAAAACCGCATAAACCATCCGAAGCTGCGACGCCGACAGATCGGCCTTCGCCACATCCGGCCGTAAACCGCCGTTGTCCACCGACCCGATCGTATTCGGCTTCACCTTATAGCCCCATTCGATGGCATCCGCCCGATCCTCTTCCGTCCCATGGCCCATGTGTGTCAACAAACGCCGCATTACGATCATGGCCGACTGATTCGTGATCCGGTCCTCATCGATCGGACGTTCATCCGTAAGCATACGGTTCTGCGTGGCGCAAACTTCACTCGCCCACCACTCTTGATGCAACTGCCAAGTAGTCGCCGGCCCATA
>CAZNMP010000279.1:0-4869 GCA_964573875.1 uncultured Planctomycetaceae bacterium
GTCCATCATTTGCAAAAATATCATTCGGCACCTCCGCCGCATACTTCGGCTTCAACTCCTCCAGCTTCGCCGGATACGATCCATGATCGACTCGGTACGCAGCCAGGGCGAAAGCCAGTTTATCGAGTTCATAATTCATGGTCGCCCGATCTTCGGCATTGATAGTTTGCAGAAGCCCAGGCATCCATATAATGGGAAAAATTTGTCCCATCTGCCGTGAGCGAGCCTCGCGCGGATTACTCAACATCAGGAATGCAGATGATTTCCAGTCTTTAGCCAATTTTTCGATTTTTTTGATATCATCGTTGATTTTATCCACCGCCGCTTTACGTTCAGCCCGCGTAGGCTTACGCAAAATATCAACAAGACGGTCGCACCAGGAATTACTTGTGCGAAGAATTATGTCGCCATCAATTGTCGCCGCATCAATGGAACACATCAGCGAATCGAGTACTCCATTAGGTTTTTTGCGAGACTCCATGTCATTCAACGAAGCGAGTCCATATCGAGCAATCTTGATGATGCTCTCCATGCTATAGAACCGCTCTCCTAAATCAATCTTGTCGGCCATCTTAGGCAGGGGGGGCAATCGTTCAAGTTCGCGCCGCATTCCTGCAATTTGAGCGGCCGTGAGTTTGGTGTGCTCCAGCAGTTGACAATCCCCATTACATGCCATCATCCCGTCGATAGCCATGGAAACCAGAGCTTCCACTATCATCATTCCCTGGCCAAACAATCGCCCCAGTCGATGGCAAGTTAGCAAATCTTCCCACGCTTCATTAGCTTTGCCTTCGTGTATTCGTAACATGGCCCGAGCTTGTAATGCGCGTGTGCTACTACGGGACTGAAATATAAAAGCCATGGGAAGAGCATCTGTAACGAACCCTGTATTGGAGACCGCAGGATGATACCACCGCGGCCGTTTCGACGCTTCAATCACCATTGCCAGCAGTTTTTCATTGGCAACAAGCCACTCGTAAACCTCCGGAAATTCTTCCTTCGACCACGGCCGCTCTTGGGCTGTTGTGTACTGATCCTCCAATGGATCGCAACCATCGCTCGGCGGAATAACCGACGATGGCTTGTCGCCCTGCTTCTTCTTGAGATAGACGTTGTAGTCAACGAAATAATCGCCCTCTTCCGGCAGCGGCGGGATGCCAAGCATCTCGAAGAATTTTGCACGGTCTTTCGCTTCAATCTCGCCCGGCCCCATCGCTTTCCAAAACAGCACCGCCGCATTATTCTCAGGCGTTACACCCTTGCTCGCTCGTTGATTCAACGCGGCAACATAATCGGGATACCCGTCCGGCCGCAGCGGCTCCGTAATATAAGTCGTCTCTTTCGAGATCGTCACCCGCACCGGCGGCTTCTGCGCAGCCGCAGCCGATCCCTTTTCCCCCGATGCTTTCTCGCTTTTAGCATCTTCCGCCTTCGCCGCCATTGCGACCGTTGCAACAACCAACACCGGCAGCACAACCCAACGAAAAACCGATGCCATATTTTCGCTCCTCACGCTGGATCTTCCTCGCGTAATGGTAAATATCTTAACCCTTTACGACAACGCCACATACGGAAGGACTGGTCCAACCATTTTGTCTACGGCCAAATGCTATTCCTCAACTTCGCCGAGCATTTGCTTGATCTGATGCTCGACTTCGGCTTTGGAAAGTTTGGTTTGGGGAATGCGGATGAGGGGATCGAAGGATTCTTCTTCGTCGCTTTCCTGACGCCATTGCACGCGCTCCATCTCGCGTTCCAGAGCGTCGAGCCAACTGGGCAACTCGAAGCCGGCGCCGGCAGGCTCCTCGGTGAACAGCGCAATTTGCTTTTCGAGCTGGCGGATCTTTTCCGGCGGGCGGCCGTCGCGCACTTCGTCAACCGCGGGTCGCACCATCGCACAGAGCCGGTCGATCTCCAACGGACGGATGAAACGCTCGCTTAAATGCTCGGCAATGCTGGGCAACCGCATTCCGTACTTTTTGCACAGCCGCTCGAAACGGCTCATGTGTTCCTCGGCAATCGGCGCGGTCCGCTCGGTCACCGCGTCGCGCCAAATCTTGGCGGCGTCTTCGCGGCCGCAACGCACAAGGACTTCGTGGGCCAGGACCACCGGGCGCAGGTTCCAAGCCAGCCGGTCGTAATTCGCCCGGAGACGCAGGAAATCCAACAACGTGTAGAGCATGTCGCCGCGATCCGACTGCGTCGTGATGCTGTTGTAGTCGATGTATTCGCCGTAGTTTTCAACGACGGCCTCGATGGCGATCCCCAACCAGTGCGCCGCTTCGTCCAAGGGGATGGTAACATCCAGCTCGGCAATCAGCCGGAATTCTTCGTCCGCGTCAGGCTCTTCCTTGAGCGTTTCGAGAAACTCACGCACACCTTGGTGCAAGATGCCGCGAAGATTTCCGAGGTTCATGAACCGCTGCGTGAACAAATCGCCGCCGTAGCGCTCGATGAATTGCTTGAGCGTTTGCCAACTGCGCGGGTCACTGACGGTTTCGAGCACGGAGAGCCGAACGCCGTGACTGTGCATAAGCCAACAGCGCAGCAACATTTCGACGACCCGCTCCATGCAGTCGATCAGCAAACCGTCGGCCCGTCGCAAGGTATGATTCCACTCGGCGGACGAGGAGACCAGGCAATGCGTAATGGCTTTGCAACCGATTTCGAAGACGCGGTCGAATTCGGTGATCGCGCCCGGTCCGGCGGGATGCTGGGCCTCCATGCGTTGGGCCGTCTCCAACAGTTGGCAAGTCTCGGTCAGCAACCCGAGCCGGGGCAAGCAACTGAGCAATCGCCGCAAAACGTATTGGATGCCGCGCGACGCGACGATCCGCTGCGGGTTGCCGCCGCGCCCGAGGGCCACGTAGAGCAACGGCTGTTTTTCGAGCAATTGCAACAGTTTGGCCCAAGCTTTGCGCACGCGGGCCGCATCGCTGCGCGAGAGGGCCGTCAATACTTCGCCCGCCTGACGCACCCAAGGATCGGTTTCGGCCGATTCGGGCGGACGGACCATCGACGCCCGAATCATATATTCGGCATCGGTCGTTTCAACGCAGGCTTCGATGATTTCCTCGAGCAGCGTCTCTTTCAGACTGCGGCGTTGATCGTATTCGACCAACGATTCGTGGGTGCCGCGAGGCGGCGTAATCCGATAGCGATGCACCGAGGCCAGGAGGTCGAGCAATTGGCGGCGGTTTTCAGACGCCTGGTTGAGCCAGCCGGCCAGTACGTCGTCGCGCTCGGGGGCATCGTGGGAACCAGCGGCCGTGGCGCAGAGTTTCCACAATTGCGCCATCGCAGTCAGGAAGTTCAGCCGGTTGACGATTCGCTCGGCCTCGCCGACTAATTCGAAATCGGTGGGACTCTCGCCGGTCTCGAACATCTCGCCTTCGATGCCGTCGTCGGCGCTGTCGCGGAACGTGACGTGTTCGTAGGCCGCGCCGAATAGGTTGTCTTCGTCGTCCGGTTCTTCTTCCATCTCTTCGGCCTGCGAGCCATCGTCGCCCAGAGCCTCGGCGGCCATTTCGAAATGCGGCACTTGCCAATACTCTTCGGCATTCGCTTCGATATAGTCGAGAAACTTGCAGGCCAGCGACCAACGCTGCTCAACCGTGCGTTGCTGCGGTAACGCCGTAGCAGCCGGCAACGGCTCGACGCCAACGGCCGGCTTCGTCTCTTCAGGCTGCCACAGATCTTCCATCCACAGCAAGGCCAAGTCGTGGAAGGAGTAGTCTTCCTCGACCAGGGGAATTTCTTCGGCCTGACTGAGCCATTGAACCAACAGGGCCATTGCCGCGACGGGATCGCGACGATCCAACAATGTTTCGATCACCATGGCGTAGGCCTTGGGCGAGCGGAACTGCTCGACATGCTGCCGCCAGAAGGCGAGATCGCCGGCCTCGGCTCCGCCTTGATGCCAGGCCCTTAATGCGACGGCCACATCTTCGGCCGATTCGAGCGTGGCATGGCCGGAGATGCCGTCTTCGATTTCCATTTCCGTGGCGGCAAATTTATCCCACCACCGGGCCAAGTCGGCAAGCCCTTCGGAGAGCGATTGCTGCAAAACCATTTCGCCGGCCGCCGCGGCCGCTTTGTGAATCCGCACATAGAGCGCGAAAATATCGCCGATCATGTCGAGCAACTCATCGACGCGATGGTCGTGGATGCTGTTTTCGATGGCGGGAAAAAGACTGAATTGGCCGCCGAATCCAAGGATGTTCCACGGATCGACCATCGCGCCGCATTCGATCGCACGGTGGAGCAGATCCTCGACCGGCGGCAATTCCGCGGCCGCTTGTGCCAGCTTCCCCCGCTCAACGGCCAAATGCGCGGTCGACAACCGGCATCGCATTTCGCAGGTCATGCGGGCCGAGGCCACGGGCACCACCGCCGCTTGCTTCGCCGCCGACTCGCTGTATCCGATCGCCGCGAAAACTTGGGCAACATGAACGTGCTGCAACTGTCTGGCCCTGCGACTTGCAAGATAATGGTTGAAATGCTGCCGCGCGCCGCCGAAAGGTTGCCGCAAAGCTACGGCCTCGGTGCGCAGACGTTTGGCATGGGGACCATCGAGCCGCTGCAACAACTCCTCGTAGAAAGCATCACGATAAAGGGCGATTTTTTGGACCAGCGTGGCCAACGTGACGGTCGAATCGTGGGCGTCGGGACGGTTGCCGCTGACGCAGGCGCCCATCAACATCGTGCCCACCAACACGGCCGCTTCCTCGAACAAAACTTGGTTGTAGGGCAATCGGCCGCGATGATTCAAGCGGTCGAGCATGGCTTCAAGCGTGGTTTGCTGCAACACAAACCGGCGGCATCGGCCCGCATTGTCGAGCTTGTTCAAGTCCCATTGGCCGAAGAGAT
>CAZNMP010000280.1:0-4862 GCA_964573875.1 uncultured Planctomycetaceae bacterium
GTTTGTCGTAGTAGCCCTTGCCGTACCCGAGCCGATTACCCCGGCGATCGAATGCCAACCCCGGCACGATGATCATATCCAGTTCCGAGGGAT
Source organism: uncultured Planctomycetaceae bacterium (assembly GCA_964573875.1). GTDB lineage: Bacteria > Planctomycetota > Planctomycetia > Pirellulales > Thermoguttaceae > CAYWGR01. Next base: position 94 of record CAZNMP010000280.1, read on the forward strand.
CGATCTTTCGCGATGGAATGCCGCGCAACTCCTGCTTCGGCTCTAAAACGCCCATGGTGCCGGGCGCCAACTCGTCGGGATGGGTAAAATCGAATAATTCGATCTCGCCGTTTTCACAATAGGGAATCGCCGCCCGCTTGCCGGCTTCCCAAACCGAAGGCACGAACCAGCGCGTTCGCACTTCGGTCCGGATGTCGAGATACAACATAATGGTCCCCGCCGCTTCATACTCCGGCAGGGCCGCAACATGCTGAAAGATCATCCGGCTTGCTTGATCCGGATCGGGCTGTTCGGCCCTCAGGGCCGCCGCTTGAACGCGCATCTCCCCTTTCAACCGCCGTATCCGATCGAGCATGTTTTTCCGCCGATCCGGCGTCTTGCCGGTCAAGGACAAATACAAGCGGCGCGTATGCGCTGCCATGAAATCTTATCCAAATTGCTAGTGTAGTGATTCACGCTATTGGGGATTTTTCAGTGCGTGCCACTGGCTCTGCCCAGTGCCGGTCGCCGCATGGAATCCCGCACTGGCAGAGCCAGTGGCACTCAAAAAAACGGTTTTCTACACGATACCACAACATTATGAATCACGACACTAGGAGGCTGTTTCTTGCCAACCTTCCGGTCGAATACCGCCCTCGGCGCCAAGAATGCGCCACTCGGCCCCGCCGCTTTTCAGCTTCATTCGCAACATCCGCACAAGCACGAAGAACGATTTGCGTTCTCCGCCTTCCTCGTAGGTGACCGCGAAAATCTGCTCCACTTGATCGTTATCGTTGTTGCGGGCCTGACCGGCCGTTTGATAGAAACGCACCTGGGCGCGAGCCCCCAACGCAAGCAACGTTCGCACCGTGGGCGACTTCACATAATTTTCCAACTCCCGCCGCTGTCGCACGTTGCCGCGATAGTACGCCCAGAGTTTATTATCCAACGGCTGACGTGTTTGCGGAGCAGCGGTCAACTGATGGGCCTTTGTCGGCTCGTCTTGCACGACATACTTGAACCACAGGGCGGCGAATTGCCGGGCTTCCCGGCTGACCATCCATCGATAATACAGCCAATCCGAGGGAGCCGCCGCGAGAAACAGCAAGGAAAACATAAAACCGGCAATGGCGATTTTCCAGCCGATCATTGCCTGCGAACTTTTTTTGATGCGGCGCAGCGCCCAATAGGAAAAGAACAATCCCAGAACGGGAATTGCCCAAAGCATCGGATCGACCATCGCCAACGGCGATAATAACCCAAAAATCAGCCCTAGCACGGCCTGAACCGCCAGCGGCCGATACGACGCCATTTCAGCGTCTTGCGAATCCGTGATATGTACGTCAGGAACGCCGGGACGCATAATTGTTCTCGTCAAGGGTTGACGCGTAACGTGTCGTTTTGTGCAAGATTCGCCTGAATGTTCGCACGCCTCGTGGCATACTTAGGCATGTATTGGCCGTGCGGATCAAATACGTATTTCTCTTGTTTCCATTCAGCTTCCGTGGCGGAACGGCAAAACGCCCCCATCGATTCTTTCTGCGTGAACCCAAGCCACTGGCGATCGGGCGCAAGACCTAAAAACATCCTCTCTTCGGCATGGAATCCATCGAACAGGAATACGCGAGACATCGGGGCCGTATGCAAGGTCGCCATCGTGAAACAGACCATGACCCAACCGATCCACAACGAGAAAAAGCCGCTGCCGATCTTGTCGGCAAGCTTGAGAAAACGCACATTCACCCGCGAGATCCGGTCGGTCAACTCTCGGCTGACCGCCAGGAACAACGCGAAAAGCCCCCAGAGCGCTAAGAAATCCCAAACATACGTGTAGGATGGCTGCCATTCATCGAGCCATTTGGCGGCCGGCTCGAAAAAATTCATCGCCAAAAGGGCCGCCGTCACCACGTTGATCAAACGCAGGGCGTTGCTCCACATTCCATCGGCATAGCAAGTGGCCACGCACGCTAGCAGAATCACAAACATCAGGATGGTCAATAGAGAACTCATAGAATGCCGTAGGTAAAGTTAAATGTTCAAGCATCAATGTTCAAGTATCATTTTTTATAACACTTCAGCCACTTGATGTAATCAAGATCAGTGTAAGAGGAAAAAAGGGAAATAGGAAAAATGGGAATGAATAGCAAATGACTTCCCCCGATTTTCTTTTTCATATTTCCCTTTTACCGCTTTTCCATTTTTCCTTTCTTACACTGAATTATATTTGGCTAAATAGTATTTCATTCTTTGAGCATTGGTCATTGTTCCTTGGAGCTTTTCTCCTATTGCTTCATCACACGCATCAACTCGGGCAACGAAGTGACGCCTTTCGCCACCAGCAACACGCCTTCTTCCTGGAGACTTTTCATCCCGTCTTTTCGAGCAGCCTGACGCAGAAGATCCAGCTTCGGACTCGAAGCCAAAACCTTGCGGACGGCGGGCCCCACGACGAGCAACTCGAAGATGGCGGTTCGGCCCAAATAGCCGATGCCGCCGCAAACCTTGCACGGCTCCTTCGGCTCCTGGGGATTCGGCGTCGGCGGACGGTAAAAAGCCTGCACGCGACCGGCCGGAATGCCCAACTGTTGAAGCATCTGGGCCGTCGGAGCATAGGCCTCCTTGCAGGAATCGCAAAGCTTCCGCACCAAACGCTGGTTGAGTACCGCCGTGACCGTTTTGGCGAATTCCACCGGTTGCACGCCCAACGACAAAACTCGCAACAACGCCTCGGCACTGTCTTTCGCGCGAACCGTGCTGATCATGAGCCGCTCTTCCTCGGCAATCTCCTGACACAACATGCTGACGGTCTGCGCATTGACCAGATCGCGCACCACCACGACGTTCGGCTCCATGCGGAAAAGCCGAACCAGCACGTCGGCGGGCGATTGCCCCTCGGCCGCCTTGTAGGTCGTGATTGGAACGTTTTCCACCGGCTGATAAGGATTCGCTTCCTCTTCGACCGTTGCAAACTCGCGTATGTAACGATCGCAGGAATGCAGCACGACGTCGGACGTCGTTCGCAACCCATTGCTGGGCATGGCCGACAGAAATACAAAGCCCTTCTTCGCTTCGAGATGCTCCTTGAGTTGCTCCTGCAACTTCGTTCGCATCCCCAATTCGTCAAGCGTTTTGAATCGGATCTTGTTGTCCTCGAACTGGATCAAAACGCGCTCGCCGGTGGGCGTTCCTTGCGAAGTGAACGAGGCCTCGAACTTCGCCGACTCGTACTCCGCCGTGAACGTGCCTTCCTGCCGAGCCTGGCGGTTTTTCGGATTCAAACCGCACAGCATCTTAAGCGATTCCAAGGCCGGATCACCCGCCTCGCGCTCCTTGGCCTCGCGCGGAATCCAGACGCCATCGACCATGAGTCGCATGGCGATGCCCTGCTGGGCATAATCCAACATCACGGCCGAGGCACGGCCGGCAAAACCTTCGGCCAAAATTTCACGTGCCACTCGGAAACCGGGCGATTGACGCGCCAACAGCAATCGGGCGCTGTCGGTCCGCTCGTCAGGACCACCCCGGGCGAAAAGTTTTACCGGCGATCCCACTTCGTTGGGATCCTGCTTCTCGACCGCCATCTTGATGCCGATGCTGTTGAGTTTCGTCGCAATCAGAAAGCGAAGATGCTCCAGCGTGAGAACTCGCTGGTTGTTATCAACCGTTTTGTTCCGCATCACAATATAGGTGGCCAACGGCCCGATATAGGCGGCCAACAGCAGCAGAAATCCCACCCAAAAATAAGGAATCAGCCACACCAGCACAAAGGCGGCCATGAAACTGCCGAACACAATGGGATTCCAACGCAAATAGTTCAGCTTCAGGGTTTGGCAATCCGTGCTGAGCCAATCGCTAGTGCCCGCCCAAGCCAAAAACACAAGCCAGCAAGCTAGAATTTTGATCCAACTGAGGTAAAATCCCGGCCCACGAAAATCCTTGCCCAACGAGACGGCGGGCCATTCGCCATCGGCCGCCAGAAGGACGCCGGCGTCCAACAATAAAACAGCGCCGAGAACGGCGATCAGCGGTAACGTGCGGAGTAGTTTTCTCATGTCGCCCAAGCCGGTCGCGCCCGGCCGTTAAACTCTGTTCCATTCCCCCACGATCAAAATCGCGGGGCGTTTCTTCAAAACTCGAACCTTCGCCTGTCGCCCCTTGCCTCTTATGCCTCGCCACTCTCTTACAACATCGCCGATTCCTTCAACGAAATGCCCTTGAGCGCCATCTTCAATGCTTCGGCGTTCGGGGCAACCTCAAAGGCCGTGGCCCGGTCGATCATTTCCCGCTCAACCAAGTCGCGCAAGCTCATCGTGAAATCCTGCATGCCTTCTTCCTTGCCGATGCGGATGGCGTCGGGCAATTTTTCATCCTCTGCTTCCAAAAGAAGTTTGCGAACGGTCGGCGTGAAAGTCATGATCTCGTTGGTCGGCACGCGCCCCACGCCGGGCTTGATCGACCGCAACAACTTCTGGGCGATAATCGCCTTCATGTTGAACGCCATCGCGCTTCGCAACGCGGGATGCATATCCTGGGGGAAAAGGTCGAGAATACGGCCGATCGTGCTCGGCGCGGTCGAAGCGTGAATCGTTCCGAACACCAAGTGACCCGTCTCGGCCGCCTGAATCGCCGTTTCAAACGTTTCCCGGTCGCGCATTTCGCCCACCAGCACGATATCGGGGTCTTCGCGCACCGCATGTTTCATGCCCGTCATGAAGTCCTTCACGTCCATGCCGATCTCACGTTGATTGATTACGCATTTGTCGTCGGTAAACGTGAATTCAATCGGATCT
>CAZNMP010000281.1:0-4858 GCA_964573875.1 uncultured Planctomycetaceae bacterium
CGAGACATAGATCGTCTTGCCTCGATTGCCCGAATAATCGGAGGCGGCCGGATCCCAAATCGCGGCGTACGTTCCGCCGGATAGCAGCAAACTGGCGCACGCAACTGCCACAACCAACATAGCAAACAAGTGGAAAGTATTAGTCTTCATGGATGGTCTCCTCGATGAAAGAAAAATGGTAGGCGTATTTTAAGGAAGGACTCGTCCGCTCGATTTCACGTCGAAATCAAACCTTGTCGATCCCGACGCGGTTACTTCGATGGTCAACGTCGTGGCGGAATTGTATTTCGGCGGGACGCGCTCAATGCTGGGTGGTGGTAGTGCGGTGGGGGCCTCGGTGGAAACCTTGTGGGATTTCGAACCCTCGGCATTCTGCGGCGAAGATATTTGGACGTGGTACTTTCCGGGCCGAAGGCCGTTTTTCACGTCCACGCGGTAGTCGCCTCCAGAGATCATTGCGCCGCTGATTAAGCCGCCCGGCTCATCGGAAACAAATTGAATGCTGCCGGACTCCAGCGGTTTCCCGTCCAAGGCGATGCGCCCATCGACGGGGCGACGTCCCGTAGGATTTCCCGGCCCGCAGGCAGGCAGGATCGTCAAAAAAACGACCAAGGCCAAACGCCCGCGGAATTGTCCACAAACCACATGGTTGAGCCGCATCGAAACTTCCTCTTCCCGTTGATCACCTAGTAGGCAGAGTCAGAAATAACTTCACTTCCGCGAGTGGTGCTCAGGGCACGCCAAGTCTCCAACGCGATATTGTCGCTTATGAATTGCACGGACCCGTCGCATAATGCGGCGTTGACGCCGCCCACATGACGGCTGCGGGCAGCGAACGTAACGGGCGCATCGGTCGTATATGCGATGCAAGGCGGATTCGTGCCCGACATACTGCAGTCGAAGTAGCCCTCAAACGTTCGGTCCGGCAAGGATGAATTCGGCGGCAGATACGCATTGAATCCCGTACCGAACGCCCAATAGGTGAAGCCTCGCAGGTCGCGACCATAGGTGCCTGCGTTGACTCCCTGGACCGATTCCGACAATATCAGCGTGTTGCTCAGCCCATCGCGGATATGTTCAAAGGAATATTGCTCCACAGAATCATAGCGTATGGAAAAAGGCGCGCCGCCAAAGTTCACGGCCGCAGCCCCGGAACCATATTGCTGTGGCGGGGAGCCATAGATATTGGTTCCGGTGTTGCCCAAATTGCACACGTAATTATGTTTCATGATGCCCTGGACGTCCGTCTGCGGAGCGTCGCTCGGGCACGTGAAAATCGGCAGTCTTGTCGCGACCAGATAGTAATTGTCCGGACGTCCGTACATGCCGTAACGACCCATGTAACCATTGGTCCAGTCATACTCGCAATAAATCGTATCCAATTCCAGATAGGGCAAGATCGCCATCTGCCACGTTCCATAATTATATTTGTACGCTCCCACAGGTAAGCGGTCCCACGTTGTGTGATAGCCATGCACCGCCAGCGCGACTTGCTTGAGGTTGTTGGAGCATTGCAATCGTCGGGCCGCCTCGCGCGCCGCCTGCACGGCCGGCAACAACAGCGAAATCAAAATGCCGATGATCGTAATGACGACCAATAATTCAACCAGCGTAAAGCCGCGACGAGTGGCTGGTGGACAGTGACTAGTGGCCAGTGGCGGGCAGGCATCGCATGATATTGCGCTGTCGCGAAATCTCGCGGAATTGTGCATGGTCGAAATGATGATTGTACGCATGATAACACCCATTATTGCGATACAACACGATAGCGAATAATGAGACTTCCACGCTTCGGCGCTTTCAGTTCCATTTCCGCGGCCAACTCACGACCTGCCATCTTCTTCGTTACCTTTTCGTATTTCTCGTCGATCCATTCGACGGAGTAATTCGCGGCGGGATCGATCTTCTGGAGCTTCACCAGAAACGTCGGACTCGGACACTCTTCGCGGCGGAACACATAAACCACTCCGGCGTTCAAGTCGGCGCGATGAAGCTGATAGGCCGCCCATTGATCCTTGCCGCTGACCGCTCGCGTCAGCGGATAGTAATCGCCATACCAATACTTGCGATTTTCCTTGACTTCGGCCAAACCCGCCTTGGCTTCGTCGATTGGGAAGTTTTTGTTGAGCGAGTCGAACATGCAGACGAGCCCGGCCGCGGCGGCACTCCGTACATCGTAGGATCCATGTGTATGGGTGCCCGTGTCGAAAACAGGCAGGTAAAGGCTCAGACCTTGAGTTTGAGTTTGATACCAATCGCTGTGGCCGGGATCACAACCGGCGTCGCTGCGCCACAGGGGCACGGAACGCATACACGTTTCCAGATCGAGCCGTCGACCGCCGCTCGCGCAGTTGTCGATCAAAAGGCCCGGATGTCGCTGTAATAACCCATCCCATAACGCATACAGTCCTTCGACGTAACGGATCTCCGTCATGCCCTGCCGGTCGGGAGCGTCGTTGGACCGCCAGCCCTCCAACGGCTGCATGTTGAAGTCGTTGCGGAAGATGTCAACGCCGTAGTCCGCGATCCGCTGCGACAGGGTGTCGATGGTCGTGCGCAACACCGCCGGATCGCCGATGTTGGCGATTTCCGGATGAAACCAGAGAATGAACCGCATGCCCAACTTGTGACAGGCATCGCCAAGCGGCTTCAAACCGTTGGGAAATATTTTGGGATCGGCCTTCCAATCGACCTTGCACTGATCGCCAAACCAGCCGGCGTCGAGCCAGTAGGAATCGCAGCCGATGCGATGGGCAAACTGGATCGTTGCCAACTGACCGGCCTCGCAGAGAAGGTCTTTGCGGACTTTTTTATGGCTGTAGCGTTCAAAAGCCTCTGTCGCAATCGGCATCAGCGGGAGTTGGCCATTTATTCTCGGCAGGTAGTGGAACATCAGCAGACGGCGGAATCGTTGTTGTGCCGCAAGGCGATCGCCCTTCCAAGGCATCAACAGAATCCGTGGGCTGCGAATCCGCTCGCCTGGGTGCAACACAAGGTGCGTTTTCTCCATCCCTGCCTGCAAACGCGTGGGGCCATCGACCGTCCGATTCAGCGACGCGGCCCATTGGCCCGTCCAACCGATGGCCGTTATTAACCCCTTGTCGGCATATTGCAGATTGAAAAATGGAAAGACAAAACTGGAAGGCCGCCCCAGCCAAGGCGCCATCGAGATGGATGTGCTGGAGGTCTGTCCATCCCGAGGGGCCAGCGGGACGCTTACGCCTCCATAGAGAAGCGTCTCCGTCGGCAGAAACGATTGCTTGTCTGCGGAATCGCCCAAAATGCGATGCAGGGTCGCCACCTGATTGGCATTGCCGGTTTGCAGCATGGCATCCAAGGCTTGGATGTTTTCGAGGATCGGAGTGTCTTGCTTCCCTTGGTTCTCGAAATGCAGCACCCATTCAACGGCCGGATAGCGTTTGAAGGCACTGACCGTGGCCGTCACTTGAAGACCCGTCTTCGGATCGCTCCAAGTAACGCGGTGTTGCACCCGGTCCGCCGCATCTTTGTCCTTGAACTCCACGGTGCGCTGCCATGTCTTCAACAACTTTTCCGAATCGACGCCGCCGTAGCGGAACGAGAACGGAATTGCAGACCCGACGAATACATTATTCTTCTTCGCGGTGTTCGGGGGTTCGAGAAATGCCGTCGTCGCCCAACCGAGCGTCGCTTGCGCTTCCGCCGGACTCGCCATGATGGAGTCGTTGGGCTCTTCGAGCGGAACCTCTTGATTTTCTTCCGCCTGAACGAACCATGTCGTTGCAAACAACAGTACCCAGGCGACAACAAAAGCTTTTTTCATCTTAGATGCAACTCCTATGCCTTTTTGGATTTCCGACAAGAAATCGTCTTCGCCGCGCATCCTGAAACCGCTCGGAAAACGATGCTCCACGCATCGTTGCGATGAATCTATTTTGTAGCGATGTCGGAAAGCAGCCATTTGCCGAAAAATGTCGCAGGAATGGCGGCGAAAACCGCCATTCCTCGCAACAACATGAACTGTTACTTGCGCTTACGCCATGCGTAGGCCAACAGTCCAAGCATGCCTGTGCATAACAGAATGACTGCGTTTGGCTCTGGTATTAATACCGATGGCAGTACCGTATCGGAAAGCGCCCAGTTGTCGACCCTGGCGCCAAGGTTGCCCTGGGGCAAGCCCATCCCCGCAGCGCCCTGCGTATCGGAGTATATCTGGGTGATGGCGTTTTCGGTGGCAAATGCCCTACTCGAAATCGCTGTCTGCGCAAATGTCCCTTCCCTGGTAATCGTTCCGCTATAACTGTTATTGGTCATGTCCAGCGTGAGCGACACGTTGTACCACACGCCCACTTCCGTAGTGAGAAGCTTCGTGCCTGCGCCTGTGCCACTCGTTGCGTACAGTCCCGAACCGTTCACGAGGAATGAAAAGGCTCTCTGAGCAAAGTAGCTACTGCCGGCCACACAAAGCTGGAAGCCGCCGCTACCGCTAGTGGGGAGCATGAAATCGGCGTTCATATACCTTAGACCGGTTGCGTCCGCTGCTATCGCCGTCCCCAAGACTTGGGCAAAGTACGGCGTGGTCGTGGACGACGCGGCCCAGTAGGCGCCCATGCCATTGCCAGGGAAGGTGGTAGAGTCGGTGTAGGTGAAGGGGCTTTGCGACGCCGTGCTGCCGGTCGTCTGCGTGGCCGGATTATTCCAAGGTGATTTGATTGTAACACCATCCGACTGGTTGCCAAAACTGGCATCCGTGGTGAGAAGCTCCGCATTGGCAACCGTCGCACACGCGAACAAAACAAATCCGACTGCTAGAAAACTCATTTCGCGATTCATAACAGCACTCCTATACAAGTTTTTAAAGATCTCACAAAAAAACTAG
>CAZNMP010000282.1:0-4844 GCA_964573875.1 uncultured Planctomycetaceae bacterium
GGCCAACGTATCCGGATCGTTGTCCCAAATCTGCACGGCCAGGGGTCGCGGTTCCTCGGCCACTCCCCAGAGCCGGTCGGGATATTCCCCGGTTCGGGCGTCGATATGCAAAAAGCCGCGTGCGCTGACCATTTCGGTGGCTGGCAGACCTATGCCGCCGAATTGCCGGATCATCTGGCGGAAGGCATAGTTGGTAAAGCCCGCCATGGGGGCTTGGAGCAACGGAGGGTTGATCAGGAGCGGCCCAATGTGCAACGGCGGGATCATGGCTTGACCACAAGTGCCGCAACCAAGCGGGTGGCGGGGATTGCGGGCGGTAGGACCGTGATTACATAGTCGGCAATCGTCTTGTTGTAATCGGTAAGAGCCTGAAGCAGCGTCAAGGTTTCTTGCGTTTGGGTGGAAATGCCCTCGATGGCGGCATCGATCGATCCATTTGATCCGTTGCTTGCGTTGTATTGCTCGGCTGCCGTTACGCGGACGGCGTCGGCTTCGACCACGGCTGCCGCGCTCTGCTGGATGCTTGCATTTTGCGATTTGATGACCGCTGTCAGGCGTCGGACGGGCCACGATTCGGCCAAGGCTTTGGGCTGCGAATCGAGCTTCAGTAAATAACTACCGGAATGCGGCTGGGTGGATGCCAAAGGCCAAGCCGCTTCGTTGGTGGCACCGATGCGCAACGCCAGGGCGTATTGCGATTCGATCAAGGCTGCATGGGCTTCGCGAAGCGATGCTTGCGACGCCAGGTGGGCCGCTCGCAGACGCAACATATCGGCCGCCCCCGAGGGATCTTTGCGATGTTCCAAGACGATGGGGACCAATGCTTCGAGCAATTCCACTTGCTGGGCACGCACTTGGTACTCGGCGGCTCTTTGGCGCACGCCCCAATAGGCTTCGATGGTTGCCCGGCGGTCGTTGCCGGGATCGCGGATCAGGCAGTCGGCCAAGCTAAGCGGTTTGCCGACGGTTTCGGGCAGCGAACGATCCCAATGAAGGACGGAGGTCAGTTGCTTTGCACGGGCGGCCGGTGCGGCATCCATCAAGGCAGGATAGAGCGGCGACACGGCGGCCGCGGTTTCCGTGATGGGTTTGTTGGCAGTTCGCCTTGAAGCGGACGGCGAGGCGGAATGCTCTTCAACCGGCACCAGCGGTTTTTCCTCAAGGTCGGACGCGGGCGGTGCGAGTTGTTTGAGCTTTTCGAACTCGTCGCGAGGCGGAGCCAAGGTGGGCTCGTTTTTGCCGAGCGGTCGTAATTTATTGCGCGGCGGAGCCGGGGCCGGCTCCTCATTGTTGACCCGCTTCAACTCGTCGTTTCCGCCTTTTAGCTCGTCTCGCGGCGGGGCCAATGTGGGTTCATTGCGCACGGTAGACTCGGTGCGCAAGGGAGTAACGGTGGAGTCCGAGGTTTTCCAACCGCCGGGACGCGATGCGGCGGGAATCGGCTCGGTCCGCGTCGGCGAACGGCCTGAAGGAGTTGCCGAAGGCACGATCGCCGCGGCCGGTTGTATGCCATTGTTGGCCGCTGCACTGGATTGGGAGGAACCGATCAGCATGGCCACCAACGTTTGCGGGCTGCTTACGGGGCCGGCCACGGCGAGCCCGTAGTCGGCAATGTTGCGATTATAGTCGCACACGACTCGCATGAAGGAGCATTGCTGCCGGAGCAATTCACGGCTGCATTGCAGGGCGGCTGCCGAACCGTTGCGACCGATCGGCTGTTGTTCGGTTGCGGCGGCCAAGGCGTCTTCCGCCGCTTGAACGGCCGCGGCTTGCTCGTCGACCGCTTGACGGCGGATCGGCAACAAACGTTCAATCAATGCCGTCGGCTCCGGTGCAGTGCGACCGGCGAAAAGCTCTTGGAAATTGGTTCGATAGGCGCCGACGTGGGGGCGGTCGGCGGGCAGGGGCAACGCGGCGCCCGCGGGTAATCGCAACAGCTTGGCCAATTCGCATTGGATGCCCAGCGTTTCGACTTCGTAGCGGCGCAACATCGCCGCTGCCGAGGTGCGAGCTAAACGAAGGTCATCGTTCGAGGAACTGATGCGGTTAAGCTGTTCAACGTAATCGAAGCAGAAATGATACTCGGCTACCGATTCGACCAGATTCCAATAGGTGCGGGTTAGCTCGAGTTGCAAACGGCGTTCAGACGTGGAGCCAAGCGCGCTTAACAGGGTAATCGGCTGTCCGGTGATGGAGCTGCCGGAGGGCAGAAGGATGGCGTCGGCCACCATTTCTGGCGGACGAATGCGCGTCTGCTTGGCGGGAGCCTGCAAGACGGATTGTGCGCCAACTGTTTCGGATCGGGCGATCGGCGCTAAGGCCGAGGAGGGTGCCGATTCTCGACCGACCTGCAAAGGCCGGCTCGGCGGGGCGGAAAAGGTTGCCGGGGGCGTTTGGCCGACCAACAAGCATCCTAGCACGAATCCGGTGATTGGCATGGCTTAGTACTCCGTTCTTTTGCCCATGAATCTCCGGTGAGCCTCCTCACCGAGGCTATAACGTGACATGTTTGCTGTGCTTCGTCAAGCATGGGATGCAGTAAAAGGGCGTGATGATAACGAAACGGAACGTCCCCCTGGTAGGCTTGGGGTTCTGCGTAATGGTCGTCGCAATCTGGCGAAACTTATCGCGGTTTTCGGCGGTAGATTGGAGGCGGCGGTGCTTCGACATCATTGCGGTCAGCGAGATGCCAAAGGGGCAGGCCTCGCTGGGCCCGGTCGGCTAATGCTCTGAGCTTCTCACGGGTGCCAGGCATAGCGTCGGCCGCTTCGTATTTGGTGAACTCGACCTCCGTCGGTTCGAAGTCCCAAATTCCCATCTTAATCGCCTCCAGCACGGACCTCGGCACAATTAGTGCTCCTTCTAACTAGCGATGAGATACTCGCAGAAATGAGTGGTTAAGTATCAGCCTTCTTGTGAAAAATGTCAAGCAAACTGCCTACAATCTATCTATTGCTTTTTTCGTGGAAAAACGCGCATTGTTACCTGGTCATTTGCAGGTTGCCTATGTTTACAATACTTGGTTGCCGAAAGACGTACTCTCTTGATTTTTTACTCGAAATTCCTTCTCTTAGTAGGTTTTACGTTGTTAAAGCCCACTTTGTTTGCAGGATCCTTATGAGCGATTCTTCTTCTCCTGGTGTGAATCGGGGCGTGGCGACGGCGATAGGCGTTCTGTTTGTCGTTTATTTGGCTTCCGCGGCGTTCCAACTTCCGCAGCGTGGAACGGCCATGATGATCGCCGGAGAAGAGCATGTCTCTGGTACGGAACCTACTGGAGTAGAAGAGTCGGGTGCTTTGCCCGCGACTTCTCATGCGAGTGTTGAAAGCCATCCGCCTTACTGGATGGTAGCTCCGTTTGCATTTCTCCTGGGAGCGATTGCGATACTGCCGCTGATTCCCTCGGCGAGTCATTGGTGGGAGAGTAATTTGCATCGTTTTTACGTTGCCGGCGGCTTGGCTGCGATTACGCTGGCGTATTATCTGCTGTTGCATGGAACGGCGATTCAAGCCCATTGGCCTGCCTCGCATGTGGCCAATCCGGCATCGGCCGGTTTGAATGTTGGATTGACGGGCGAAGTATTGGCCAATGCGCTTTTGGGTGAATACATTCCATTCATCGTTCTGCTGTTCAGCTTGTATACGATCAGCGGCGGGATTCGGATTGAAGGCGATTTACCGGCCCATCCGTTTACGAATTGCGGCTTTCTAACGGTTGGCGCCATTTTGGCCAGTTTTATCGGCACCACCGGCGCAGCGATGTTGCTGATTCGTCCTTTGTTGGAAACCAACCGCGAGCGAAAGTATGTGCAGCATACAGTGGTATTCTTTATTTTCATCGTGTGCAATTGCGGTGGATTGCTGCTGCCTTTGGGCGATCCGCCGTTGTTTTTGGGTTATCTCCTAGGCGTGCCGTTTTTGTGGACGACAATTTTTGTAAAAGAATGGCTGTTTGTGAACGGTTCGCTGCTGTTGATTTATTATGTGTGGGATCAGTTCATTTGTTACCCGCGCGAAGAGCGTGCCGATGTTGCGCGGGATGAGAAACGGGTGCATCGCCTGCGATTCGGGGGACTTTGGCCGAATGCTTGGCTGTTGGGCGGCATCGTCTTGTCGGTGGCATTGCTGGATCCGGGCAAGGCGATCCCGGGCACGGATTGGCATCCTTGGCTTTATCTCCGCGAGATCGTGCAACTAGGGCTCGTGGCGTTGTCGCTGGTTTTAGGCAGCAGCCATGTGCGTCATGCCAACCGTTTCAACTACGGGGCCATCACGGAAGTTGCGGTTTTGTTTTTCGGCATTTTCATTTGCATGCAGCCGGCGCTGCAAATTCTAGGCGTCGAAGGGCCGAATCTGGGGCTGACCGAGCCGTGGCAGTACTTCTGGGCCTCGGGCAGTTTGTCGTCGGTACTCGACAATGCCCCGACCTACGTGGTATTCTTCGAGACAGCCAAGTCGCTTACGGAAAAGGCAGGATTCAGCCCGGCCGTGGCGGGCGTGGGCGAACACCTATTGATCGCACTCAGTTTGGGGTCGGTTTTCATGGGTGCGAACACTTATATCGGCAATGGTCCGAATTTCATGGTGAAGGCCATCGCCGAGAAGTCGGGCGTGAAGATGCCGAGCTTTTTCGGATACCTTTTGTATAGCGGCTTCATTTTGATTCCGCTGTTTGTGCTGGTAACATTTCTGTTTTTATAACGTGCAATACCACGACATCACCACCGACGAACAGTTGCAGCAGTATTGCGAAAAGCTGGCCTGCGCAAAAAGAATTTCTTTCGACACCGAGTTTGTATCGGAACACACGTACCGGCCGGTGTTGTGCTTGATCCAAGTCGATG
>CAZNMP010000283.1:0-4819 GCA_964573875.1 uncultured Planctomycetaceae bacterium
AAAAATTCCGGTTCCTAGGGTAGTCGCTGCGCGACAACCCTAGGCTGTCTTGTTGAAGCCCTTCGGGCTATAGAACAAGTAGTTTCACCCCTCGTTCCCAAGCTCCAGCTTGGGAACGTCCACCCCCGAAGCTCCGCTTCGCCGCCCTTCCGTCCCCTCTCCCTTTGGGAGAGGGTTAGGGTGAGGGCCTATTGCCGTTGCGAAACCATGCAGTTTAATGCATCATGGAATCAATGGTGAAACATCCAACTTCTTACCGTGCCAGCCATTACCTGACATTCTCCGTATTCCTTGCAGGTAACCGCTAGGCTACCCAGCAGAAATTTCGGCAGGGTCAAACGCTCCGCTCAAGCTGACGGCAAATCGGCTAGCAACTTTTGTATCTCTTTCACCATGTGAGGCATCCCGATACGTGTAAAAATGTCTCTAGCCATCATCCACTGTTGCCTTGCATTTTCAATTTTCCCACGTGTCCTGTAGATCACCCCCAGGTTGCCATAATCGCTGGCTATTCCCTCTTGCCGGCCAAGTTTCTCATTGATTACCAGCGATTTGAGATACATTTCTTCGGCCTGATCCAGATTGCCACGTATCATGTGGATTACCCCGAGGTTACCGTACTGGTTAGCCATTCCCACTTGCCGGCCGAGTTTCTCATTGATTGCCAGCGCCTTGCGATGCATTTCTTCGGCCTGGTCCAGATCACCACGCGTCACGTAGATTAGCCCCAAGTTGCCGTAATCGCTGGCCATTCCCACTTGTCGGCCGAGTTTCTCATCGATTGTAAGCGCCTTGCGATGCATTTCTTCGGCCTGGTCCAGATCGCCACACGTCCTGTAAATCAGCCCCAAGTGGCCGCAATCCCTGGCCATTGCCTCTTGTCGGCCGAGTTTCTCATTGATCACCAACGCCTTGCGGAGCATTTCTTCGGCCTGGTCCAGATTGCCACGCGTCCTGTAGATCAGCCCCAAGTTGCCATACTGGGTGGCCATTCCCTCTTGCCGGCCGAGTTTCTCATTGATTACCAGCGATTGGAGATACATTTCTTCGGCCTGATCCAGATTGCCACGCGTCATGTGGATCACCCCCAGGTTGCCGTAATCGGCAGCCATTCCCACTTGTTGGCCGAGTTTCTCCTCGATTGCCAGCGACTTGCGATGCATTTCTTCGGCCTGGTCCAGATCGCCGCGTGTCATGTAGATTACCCCCAGGTTGCCGTACTCGCTGGCTATTCCCTCTTGCCAGCCGAGTTTCTCATCGATTGCCAGCGCCTTCCAATGCATTTCTTCGGCCTGGTCCAGATCGCCGCGCGTCCTGTAGATTAGCCCAAAATTGCCCAACGCTACAGCCGATTCCTTAGATGTGCTGTCCAGGCCACTGATCGCCAGACAACGGCGTAACATCTCTTCTGCAATGGCCAATTCACCCGTTCGGTAGTAGAATTCAAATGCTAAGAAAAGAACCTGAATACTCGTGGTTCCGTCCATCGCTTTTGCGAAAGCTAGTCTCGCATCTTCCAAGCGCCCCTCCAATGCGGCGGCTGCCGCTTGGAGTGCCAACGTCAATTCTAACTCCATCTGCCTTGCAATGCGCGATTCTTCCTGTTTTTGATTCATCGCTAGCTGATTGGCCAACTCTCTGGCCTTGGCCTCGGCTTGTTCAACAGCCGCGATATATTCCAGCGGCAAAATGATTGCTCCGGGCGTGTTTTGCAACTCGGGCAACTCCCCCTTGGCGAAGGCTCGCAGGTGACGGTCTACCTCGCACTCGAATTGTTTGGGAGCTTCAAATGTACGACAACGCACCTCCCTCGATTCTTCCAATTGTCTGCGAAACTGTAGCACCTTGGCCAATTGCGGCCCAGGATCTGCGATCTGGCCGGGATCAACACTCTTGAAAAAAACGTAAATCTCCGGTGCCTTGGTTCTTTTGAATCGCGCCAACGCGCGATGAAACTCCTCCTCGGTGTAGGAAGAATATGGTTTTGCATCCGGTGCATCCTGCCCCCAACGCCGGTGCATTGCCAACACGAAGACATCGCAACGGTCGATATCACCGTTAATGACGCTTTGCACCCGTCGACCGGTGGTCGCTAAAACGTCTTCCCAGCCTAGAGAAATAAATTCGACATTGGCTCCATCAGCAAACCCATCATTTAGCTGGTCGATTGCATCCTTAAAAGCACGACGTTCTTCGAGCAAATCGTTGGGCGATGCAATAAACACGCGAATTTCGCGCCGAGCACTTGAATTTTCGGGATTGGTTGCCATGACAAGTTACTTTCGGGGGACCATAACGGGAAATAACGCCCCGCCAATCTACACAGCCGGCAGTTTCTCCGCCAATCCAGCCAATGTGTTGGCAGATCCAGCGATGACAAGGGACCGTCTCCTGCCTGAATAGGGCCCAGCTTTACCTCGCTACCCAATAACCAACGCCCCTTGTTTTCATACTCAATCCACTTGCGGCTTCACCCGGCACTTCCCCTCAACCCAATTTTCGCTTTTTCGATCAAAACCAACCCCAATTTAACCCCACGGCCACGCGCTAATCAACCCAGCGCAACGCGCTACGCAACCTCAGTGCAAATGGCATTTGCGTCACCCCGCCGCCAACACTGTCATCACGCAAACCGCATAAAAAAAGGCTCTATTCACCAACCACCTCCGCCGACCACTCGTCGTAAGTGTAATTCAGCGATTTCCCGGAAATTTTCCCAGTAAAATGCTGCCCCAAATTTCGCTGTAACTCCCTTTCTCACCATAACCTTACACCCTCATCCGTCGATTCTTTTCGCAAAAAAGAACTTTTTAGAGCACCGCGCCAGCGCGCGTCATTATACGCGCCGAAACGCCCTGTCTAAAGCCGTTTTTTTAGCCACTCCCCGATTTTCGCGCAATAAAACACGCCCCCTCGTGTTGATGCAATATCCCGCTGAATGCCACTCCGACCTTGTCCCCGCCGTGCTTTCTCCAACTCCCCAACCTCACTGGCCAAAAAATTCCCATGACAACTCCCCATCACCTTGCTACACTACTCCTCGAATCTCTAGCCCCTAGCCCCTAGTCCCTGACCTCTGACCCCTGACCCCTGCCCCCTGTTATATGCTTCCCAAACTAACGCCGCTCCAATACCTCGTCCTCTACTTGTTATCCATCGCCACGCAGTCGGGCGACGACCTCCGCCGCGCACTTCGATCCCTTGGCGTCCGACAATCTCGCGCTGCATTCTCTCGCCTGATGATGCGGTTGGCCAACGCCAACTACATCGATCCTCAGCACGCCAGCCGATGCGACAACGGCCAAACCATCCATTTCCGACGCTATCAGATCACCGACCTCGGCCTACTAGAGTGCAACGCCACACACAAGTTCTTCCTAAACCTCGCGCCGCTTGCGGATCCGACAACGTCGGTAGTTACCGAGCAAGGCCAACTCGCTGCCTACGACCCAAGAACCGCCAAAGCAGCAATGCGACGCAAGACCCGCTGGTACACGCAGCGTCTTACCTCACTCATGGTCAAGATCGCCCAGAAGTCGCTCAGCAAAGACAATTAGCCCGCAAATAGCAACAATAGACTTGAATAGAACCGAACAGAATAGCCGGGAGCTAACAGCTCCCGGAATGTGGGAGAACTCTTACGAGAAGCAGCCTTTTAACCTTCGCCACTCGCACCGGCTTTTTCATAGGTTCGGCCGACGATGTTTTTGGCGTGGTTTTCGAGGGCGACGCGGGCTAGACGCTGGCCGCAGGGCGTGGGATAGTCGCCGGTAATGCAGGCACGGCAAAGCTGGTCGGCAGGAAGATGGATCGCTCGCGCGATGGCTTCGACCGGCAAGTAGCGCAACGAATCGGCACCCAACTGGGCCGCCATCCGGGCTTCAAGCTCGGGCGTCAAACGTTCGCCCTTCTCAACATACTTCGGGGCGAAAAGCTCGCTGACCGTTGACATATCAATGCCATAGAAACAGGGCGAGACGATCGGCGGGCAGGCTACACGCACATGAATCTCGCGCGGCTGGCCCAACTGGCGGATCCGCTGCAACAGGACATGCAGGGTGGTCGCCCGAACGATGGAATCCTCGACTAGGAAGACTCGTTTGCCTTCGAGCACCTCGCGGAGCGGGGTATATTTGGTTTCGGCCTTGCGACGGCGGTCTCGGCCGCCTTCGATAAAGGTCCGCCCGCTGTAGCGATTGCGAATCAATCCTTCGACGCACGGGACTTTCAGGGCGTAGGCCATCGCATCGGCCGCCGCCTTGCTGGTATCGGGCACCGGGACAACGACCGTGTCGTCGTCGATAGGCACGGTTTCGAGCCGGGCCAATTCCTCGCCCAGCGCCTTTCGCGTTAGATACACGCTGCGGCCGTCCAAGGTGCTGGCAACGTTGGCAAAATAGACCCACTCGAAGAAGCAATGCGCCGACCGCTGACCATTGGCAAACGGTTGGATATCGAGCCGGCCGTCGCTAATCATGATGGCATGGCCCGGCGGAACCGATTTGATGCTTTCGGCGGCAAAACCGATGTTCAGCAGCGCGACGCTCTCGCTTGCCGCGGCGAACAACGGCCCTTCGACCGCGTAGCTTAACGGTTTGATCCCAAGCGGATCTCGAGCCACCATCATGTTGCCCAGCGCATCCATGAAGACGATGCTGTAAGCGCCGTCAAACTTTCGGGCGAAATGGCGGCAGAGATCGATCAACTGGGGCCGACGCTCGCCGGCCAACGCCCCGCAAATCTGGTGCATCAGCACTTCGGTGTCGGACTCACGGGCGAGGTAGTTGTCGTGGTCGTCGAGCAACTCCTCGCAAAGATC
>CAZNMP010000284.1:0-4763 GCA_964573875.1 uncultured Planctomycetaceae bacterium
CATTAATAGGAGGCAGCCAAGCATCATCAGGGGAACGAGCCAACCAAGGGCGAAAACGGGCATGGTGTAGTCCCAGATCGCGTTCCACTGGACGATGAGCGCCAAGGAGGCGAGGCAGAGAAAGGGGCCGTAGGGGATCTCTTTGTCGCGGAGCAAAATGAGCCGCAGTATGCCGACCAGCAAGCCTGCCACGGGGGCGAGGAAGAAAATGACCAGGCAAGGCTGCCAGCCGAGAAACGCGCCGATCATGGCCATCAGGGTTACGTCGCCGAAGCCCATCGCCTCGCGGTGCAGTGCAGCCGTGCCAATGATGCGAACGGCCCAAATCAGCCCTCCGCCGGCCGCCATGCCGACTAAGGCGGTGAGCAGTCCTTCCCAACTATCCCAATACGTTCTTGCTTGATACCATACGACCACGATGACCAGCGTACCCATGACGCCCATGCGGAGGATGCGGCGGCTGGTGCGTTCGCGAACGATTCGGGCGATCATCAATTGCCAAGCGCGAATCCAGCCGTGTCGCGCGAACCAGGTGCGGGGCAAGAGGGCCACGCACCAGAGCCACCAGCAAGCCAATCCGATGGCCAGTGATCCTTTTTCAGGCAGGCCGTCTAGCCACTGGGGCCAAGGATTCGGCGAGGTTAGATGCAGAAAGCCGAGGATCATGCGTCCTCCGGCCGGCGTCAAACATGGTAGCAGAGAATGAGGCCAAACGGCCGCTATCAGTAGTCCGGCGAGCGTGCCGGGGATGGTGATTTCATCGGGAATGATCATTTCGTCGGCGTCGATCAGCGACGCGACGGTCATCAGCGCGATCAGCACCAGATGTGCGAAGAATTGATAGTGCAGCAGAACGAGCCACTCCGGCGGCAAGGGCAAAGGCAATCCTGCCGGCAATAATCGCAATTCGCCGATTTCCCAATTGTAGAGCCATGCTAAACCAATGCCCCAGAACAGCTCGAGCATCATCGGGCGAATCCAAAAGCCGGCGCCGTGCAATGAGGCTTCGCGGCGAAGGCCAAGCCAGCCGAAAATCGGAATTCTATCGGACCACTGACGCTTGGGCGCTTTGGGATCGGGACGCGACCAAGGACTGATGGACCGTGGAAACCACGCCAGACGATAGATCGCCAGATTCACGGCACTTCCGAGGCAGGAGCCCAGGATGAGCAGCAAAATCAAGCGAACGGACAGGGGAGTGGAGAGTATGGTTTCCATGCGAGGCAAGGCTCAAATTGCAGTGAGCAGGGGCAAATTTTCAAGGTTCAATGTTCAAGGTTCAATTTTCAAGGGGCAAGGTTCCATGGGAATTGTCAGGGAATTGATGGTGGGAACGGTTGGTTGGCTTTGATTCGCTCTCGTTGGTCACTAAACTTTGTTAAAACTTCACGATTTTTGGTGTTGGTAATACAGCACTGGCAGAGCCAGTGGCACACAATTTTAGGCTTGGCCATGCACTAGGGGAAGAATGTCTGCGATCAATTCCTCGGGAGAACGGCCTTCGGTATCGATGGTGCAATGGGCGGCTTCTCGATAGATCGGCTCGCGCACGTTCAGCACATGGAGGATTTCATCGAGGGGGTCTTTTTCGGTCAGGCTTGGCCGACGGGCGGCGGTTGTGGCATCACCGGTCATGCGGGCCAAAATGGTTTCCGGCTTGGCGGTGAGCCAAACGACGGTTCCACCGGCGCGCATAGCCTGCCGACTTTCAGGCCGGAGCGGCGCTCCTCCGCCGGCGGCGATCACCAGGCGGTCGCGGCGGCAGAGGTCGGCAATCACCTGGGCCTCGATATCGCGAAAGGCCGGTTCGCCCTGCTCGGCGAATATCCGGGCGATGGATTTTCCGGCCCTATGCTCGATTTCGACATCCGCATCGATCCAATCCCAGCCCAGTTGCTTGGCCAGCAGTTTGGCCAACGTGGTTTTCCCGGTTGCGCGATATCCGATCAGGGTGAGAAGCATGGATACTTAGGGATTAGGGATTAGGGATTAGGGATTAGGGGCTAGGGATTAGGTTGGCGGTTTAGCTTAAACGACGGTGGGTATTAACGGCAAGGGGCGACAGTTTATGCGACTGCCGCCCCTTTGTGTTTGGTGAGTTTTTCGTTGGTGTTTTGCGAAGCCGTGAGCGGCACGTTGGGCGACTACCCTCGGATGCCTTGCTCCCAGCCGCCGGATTCGTGGCCTTCCATGTAGTCGCAATCCATACCGAGTCGTGTTTTCAGTTCCTCGAACTGCCGGGCATAGGCGTCGCTGGAGGAATGGACGTGTTCGGCCTCGGTGATGAAGCGAATCTGTTCGTTGCAGGGGACCGATCGTTGGCTGAGGATGTTTTCGTACTCTTGCAACTGCTCGCCGTAGATAATCAACAGTTTATGTTCGTCGAACTGGATTTCTTGGGGGATATCGGGATTCAAAACGGCCAGGCCGGTGCAGCCGTCGTTCAGCAGAAGGTCTTCGTATTCGTAAAGGACGCTTTTGAGGACCGGCAGATCAATATGTTCGCGATAGAGGTCGGTATGACCTTTGTTATGCCGATTGTGGCTGGTTTCCAAAACGACGTCGACGGTGAAGCCGAGCGGGTCGAGCAGGTCGAGGAAGGTCTCGAAGAGACATTCCTTGGAGGCTGCTAGCATGATGACGGGAACGTTGCTTTGGTTCTGGTCATCGTGATAGCAGTCGTGTCGGTAGCCCTGGGTGGGCACCACCTGGAGGTCGTAGGAAGGACGGACGGCTTCGGTGAGGGTGAAGTCGCCGTAGCGCGACACACCCAAGTGGGATTCCAGCTCCTCTTCGCTAAGATGCTCGAAGCTGCTGGCGCCCGCCGGCATCGCGCCTTCGCGGAAAACATTACGGAAAAATCGTTTCAGAAAACCCATCGGTGTTCTCAGTCGTCTAATGGCGAAGGAATACGGATATACAGGGTACGGGTCTCTTCGTGGCCAAAAGCCTGCCTATCTAACCGTAGGTCACACTTGGACACGAAGCCAGCACCGTCGCCTGGTTGTTCCCCCACGTTCCATTCAGCCTCGATAAAGTCGGAACAATCGTCACACTCGCCCGATACCTTGTGAATATCGTGGAAAAACAGGCGTTTGGGACGCATCCGGCTCGGTATTCGCACCGTGCGAATAGAAAGCCGATTACGCTAATGTAGCACCGGAAAATGGAGTCGGTGGGCAATTACCGAGAATCGGTTCAGAAGTTCGCAGGAGAGGGGGGGCATGGGCGTTGATTTCCGAAGAGTTTGGGGCGCAGTAATTTCTTATGGTCAAGTTGGATAAGATGCGGTTGTTTAGCTGCTATTGGGGCAGTTTGGCAACGGGGCCGCCGTACCGGCGGCCGCTAAACTCGGGACTGACGTACCGGCGGACGGTAAAACTCGGGGCTGACGTACTGGCGGACGGTAAAACTCGGGACTGATGTACCCGGCGGACGGGAAACTCGGGTGCAATTCGCGCACATTCCGGGAGCTGTTAGCTCCCGGCTATGCTGTTAGCTCCTGGCTATACGGTTGTGGATTTTGCGGTCTGTGGACAAACCGCCAAAATCCACTGCCGCACCCAAGAGTTTGCACCCTGTAGCCAGAATGTCGGCGATTCGTTACACTAAGGGCGGCTGTCCGGAACGCTTGGACCAGAGGGTTTCCATGGACCGTTTTTTCGCCGTAATTGCATCGGCCGCCGTCGCCCTTGGTCTACCGTTATCGACCGGGTGTACCCAGTCGTTGCCGGATGTCTCGGCCCAGACCTCGACGGGCACCGAAATCGTCCCGAAAATCGAGCCGCGGGAAACTTGGGACGTTTATCTTCTTCAGGGCAAACGGATCGGCTACGGCAAGACGACGGTGCGATCGGAGGTCCAAGAAGGTCGGGACGTGGTCGTGACCGTGGGGTTGAACCACTTGGCCGTCAAAAGGGCCGGCCAGACGACCGAGGAGGACATTCTTACCACGAGCATCGAGACTCCTCGGGGGCGGATGCTTCGTTTCGAGAGCGAGATGCGCATGGGGAAAAAACCCATCCGCACCGTCGGGCATGTCCATGGCAATCGGCTTGATATTGACGTATCAGGCTCGGAAGCAGGGCCTATGCGAACGAGCATTGCTTTTCCGGCGGATTGCCTAGGGCCATACGCGATCGAACAGTCGCTTTTGCAGAAGCCGATGCAGCCGGGCGAGCGGCGAGCGTTGAAGTCGTTCGTCGTTGGGTTCAATCAAGTTGCGGATATCGAGTTGAAGGCGAAGGATTACGAGCCCACCAAACTGCTGCACGGTGCTTATGATTTATTACATATTGAAACTCTCACGCGGTTGGCGGACGGGCAGAAAATCGAGGGGGCCGTATGGACCGACCGGACGGGCGACGCCTTGAAAACCTTCAGTCAGGCGATGGGGCTCGAAACATTTCGTGCCACGAAGGTCGAGGCTTTGGAGAAGGCGGACGTGGTGGAACTCGACTTGCTGCCCGGCACCTTCGTGAAAGTCGAGCGGCCGTTGCCCCGCGCCCATGAAACGAAACGGGTGCGGTATCGCGTTCACCTGAAAGGGGGCGACCCGGCGGGCGT
This sequence comes from uncultured Planctomycetaceae bacterium, assembly GCA_964573875.1. Lineage (GTDB taxonomy): Bacteria > Planctomycetota > Planctomycetia > Pirellulales > Thermoguttaceae > CAYWGR01. The sequence goes on from CAZNMP010000284.1 coordinate 4,567, forward strand.
ATTCGTCACGGGGCCGATGCAGGCGGTGAAGTCGATTGATCCGCAGACGGCCGAGATCACGGTTTATGCCCTTCGGCCGGGCCAGCCGGAAGGAGACGCCCACGCTCCGGCCGATCCGCCTTCCGAAGACGATTTACAGCCGAATTCAAAAATTACTGCAGATCAATACTATTTAGCAAAAAGAAAAACAATAGCAT
>CAZNMP010000285.1:0-4709 GCA_964573875.1 uncultured Planctomycetaceae bacterium
GGGGAATTCATTGAATGGCACGACAACGAAATCCACCGACTTCAGCTTGTTCAGGTCGTAGTTCTTGTCGTAATACTCCAAATCAAAGTCGGTGAACGTTCGCCAGTGGCAATCGCGGATATTGTGAACCGTTATACGGTTGCCTTTGATTTCGGCCGATGCCAGTTGGGCCTGCTCCGGTGTCCATTCGCGATTGTTCGAGGGCTTAAGCGTCTTTACCAGATCGTCGTTCAGTTTCAACGTTGGAAACATGGCCTCCTGTGGAGGGGACGATACGACGGTCGTCTGTACACTGCTGCAACCGGCCGTGATCCAGCCGGTTGACAGGAGTGCAAAAAATGTCAATCTAAGCGGTCTGGGCATGATAGACAAGCCGCATTCCAAAAATACGCCCCTACAATCTGAACGCAGACAAGAAATGGATGCTAATAACGAGTATTGCCATCTGCTGCAAGAGTAATGGCCACCTTTCTGTAGGGCGGGTCGAGCGAAGCGATGGCCCGCGTGGAATTCCTCGCAAAATGGCGGGCCATCGCTTCGTTCGACCTGCCCTACACTTTTCCCATATTCAACGATTGATTGGCCCTGAAGAGTAATGGCCGCTTTGCTGAAGCATTGCAGCCGCGCCCCCTACCTGTTCCTGCTGCCAAGGTTTGGTAAAATTGGCCACCATGTTACGCTACTACACCGCTGGTGAATCGCATGGCAAGGCCCTCGTGGCCTGGATCGACGGCTTTCCCGCAGGCGTCGAACTTCATGAAGAGGGGATCAACGTCGAGTTGCGTCGCCGTCAGGGGGGGTATGGCCGCGGCGGGCGCCAATTGCTCGAGACCGACAGGGCCGATATCCTCAGCGGCGTTTGGCGTGGGCATTCGATCGGTAGCCCCATCGTCCTCCTGGTTCCCAATCACGATTACAAGATCGAGAAAATGGACGATCTGCCTCGCCCCCGACCGGGTCATGGCGATCTCTGCGGCTCGATCAAGCATCTCGGCTCGATCCGCGGCATTTTAGAACGGGCCAGCGCTCGTGAAACGACCGCACGGGTAGCCGCCGGCGCTTTGGCCAAGCAGTTGCTCGATGCGTTCAACATTACGGTCTTCGGCTACGTTGTACAGGTCGGCTCGGTATCGGTTCAATCGCAACCCGGCGACTTGGAGCAACATCGGGTCCTGCGCGATCAGAGCGAACTGTACACGCTCAACCCAGACCAGGACGCCGAGATCAAATTGCTGATCGACGATGCTCGCAAACTGGGCGATACGCTCGGCGGCATCATCGAAGTGCGCGTCGAAGGCCTGCCGTTCGGCCTCGGATCGCATACGCAGTGGGATAAAAAGCTCGATGGCTTGTTAGCCCAAGCCGTTATGTCGGTCCAAGCGATCAAGGGCGTTGAGTTTGGCATGGGCTTCGACGCTGCCCGACACCCTGGCTCGAAGGTTCACGATCCCATCCACTACGATGCGGCTCTTCGTGATTCACCTTCGCTTGGTTTTACCAGACCGACGAACAATGCCGGCGGATTGGAAGCAGGCATGAGCAACACCCGGCCGATTGTGGTTCGTGCCGCACTGAAACCGATTAGCACGCTTGCCCAGCCGCTTGAGTCCGTGAATCTCCAGACCAAACAGTCTGACAAAGCCTCGTATGAGCGCAGCGACATCTGCGCCATCGCGGCCGCCAGTTGCGTCGTCGAAAATGTCGTTGCGTTCGAGATTGCCCGGGCGATGGTCGAACGTTACGGCGGCGACAGCCTCGAAGAAATGCAAGCTCGTTGGAACCTGTTCCACGAGTTGGCGCGGAAAAAACTGGAACGATAACGATACAATTTTTCTTTTCTACATTTTAAGACTGGTTTTTTAGTTAGAAAACGGAGCAACACAATGGCGATTACGACCGAAACAATGGCCACCTGGTGCCGTAAGCTGATGGGCGCCGATCCGAGCGCGCCCCGCTTGACGTTGGAAGAATACCTGAAGAGCATTCCCCGGCTCGAATCCCTGGCCAATCTGCCCAGCGGCACGCCGGTTCTGGTTCGCGGCGACACCGATGCCAAGCCCGGTCCCAACATCGGCGACGGCGACATCCGCCTGCGTTCTATGAAAGACACCCTCAAGTTCGGCCAAGATCGCGGCTGGAAGCAAATCATTTTCGGCCACGTCGGCCGCGAGCCGGAAAAGTCGCTTGCCAAGGTCGCCGCCCGCTTGGGCGAAATCCTCGGCTGCAAAGTCACGTTCATCGAGGATTGGCTCGATCCTGCCACGACGACCATTAAGGACGAAGTGGCCAAGGCGATTGCCGACGCAGCGCCGGGCAGCGTCATCATGCTGCAAAATACCCGCAAGTACGACATCGAGCGCGTGCTTTGGAAAGCCAAGCCGGCCGATGTTGACAAGCTGGCCGACAAACTAGCCACGTTGGCCAACGAGTTCGCCACGAAGGTGGCCAAGGTCTATGTCCACGAGGCGTTCTCGGCCGGCAGCCTCGACGCTTCCAGCGTCGTAGTGCCCGCCGCGATGGATAAAGTCGCTCTCGGCATCTATGAAGCCGAGCAGTTCGACGGCCACTTGCGCGAATGCATGAATGCCCAGATGGTCATTTTCAGCGGCCTGAAGATCGACAAACTCGACGACCTCGAGGCGATGATCGCCCGCGGCAAAATTCGCAAGGTAATTGCGGCCGGTTCCTTGGCCGCAGCCCTGAAGAAAGCTGCCTGCGACCTGGAAGGCAAGCCGTTCGACCTCGGCCTGTCGCAAGATCCGGCCCACAAGGACAAACCCTACTACATCCCGCAAGAGCGCATCGAGCAAGCGAAGAAGATGATTACCGACGGCCGCACCAAGGGCATCGAATTCATCTTGCCGGTCGATTTCGTGCTGCAAGACGGCCAGGTTTCAAACGCCATCGGCGCCGGCAACCAGCAATTCGACGTCGGCCCGGCCTCGAGTGCCCTGTATGAAAAGGTAGTGAGCGATTTCATCGCCGAGCATAAGAACGATAAACCCGCCGCCGTGGTCTTCCATAACGGCGTGTTCGGCATGTTCGAGGATCCGCGTTTCGAGTCCGGCACGAAGAAGTTCATTCCCCAACTCAAACGGTTGACCGATGCAGGCATCAAGGTTTACATCGGCGGCGGCGAAGGCGGCACATCGTTGGAGAAGTACGGCCAGCCCAACTGGGTCACCTACTGCTTCACCGCCGGCGGAACCGTCCTAAACGCCCTCGGCAGCGAGCCGGTGCCGTATCTTGTGGCGCTCAAGATGGCAGCCAAGTAATTGGGGTTATCGCCGCATAACTGAACCACCACCGCCTGCAATGCGGTGGTGGTTCAGTATCTCTACGGGGTGTTCGAGTCGTCATACTCCGAGGTTGAGTGGTTCGTCTCGATCAAGGTAAATGAAGCGAAAAATGTGGCGGTTGACTTACACAACGAGAACACAGCGAGGATTAGGAATAAAGAGAATTACGAACGCAAATATTATTGAATCCGAAAACACGAGCAAGATGTCCATGCAACACAAAACGGCATTGCCCAAATCAGACAATTGGTTGCCTCTGGTGGATTCGATGTGAATATGAATGGCGACATTTTGGAGATATGGAAGGCGATTAGGGAAACGCTTTGGGACATGGGCAACGAAGCCGTTGCCGACGGTCAGCCATACGCATTGCGAGGCTATGCGGCTTGGCATAGGATCAAGTTTCCCGGCTTGTTCAGGAAAACCCGCTGGGAAGAGCCAATAACGGATGGCCTTGCTAAAGGGCTTGAGGGTAGAAAGGTCGGCGAAAAAAGGATACACGCCCGCACGGAAGAGACGTATCCAGGGAATTCCCAGAAGAGATGTGATTTGGTCATCGGCTTAGACGGAACCGATTTTCTGTGGATCGAATTCAAGACGGCATACAAAGAGAATCTTTGTCGCAAGAGCGATGATTTCTGTTGGGATGGTGATAAGTTTTATGAACCCAGCGGAAAACAATCATGGGAAGCTGGTGTTGCCGACATTGACAATAAGGACATCAAGAAGTTGAACGGGCTGATTGGCTTGCAGCCGCCGATAACGCGATACATTGGCATTTTGTTGCTCGGTTTTGATCGGGCGTATACGCCGAAATTCGGAAAGAACGAAATCACAGTTGAACAACTTTATGGTGGAGCCGGTCATGTAGGGTTGCTTCCCTGCGAACTGTGTTACGATGGAGGGTGGATACCGGCACACGGTAAAGATCACCCCGAAGGCATCATTCCTTGGAGAGATCGGCATGGCCCTCGGGCTGCCAGGGGATTTCGAGAACGCCTTTGGTTTTGGTATCGCTCGGTGATGGAATAGCTGATGAGCCTCATTGTGCTGCCCTCAATCCAAGGCTACATGGCTCCACAGCGGCGAAACAAAGGCGATATGTGGCCCCATATTTCCAGCAAAGCTAGGACGAGATAGAACTGAGTTCGCGGGCTCGTAATTAGTTGGTAACGTTCGTTAATTCGATACGACTGGATGTGACTCTTGTATGCTGGAATAAGTAACCTCGGGCAAGATGGCCAAGTAGAATCTGCGGATGAATTGCGGACAAATTGAACACACCCAACTAATGTCTTGTCCTGCAATGACTTAGGACAACTCCAAATTCAGTGGCTTTCGGCATGTTCGAGAACCCGCGTTTCGAGTCCGGCACGAAGAAGTTCATTCCCCAACTCAAACGGTTGACCG